>JAFAIV010000413.1 GCA_019236545.1 Actinomycetota bacterium
CCCCGGCAGCGCGGCGAAGACCACCGAGGAGCCCACGATGCCTGCGAACCTCGTCACCGGCCAGGACGCCGTGAACGTCGCCGCCTACGTCG
This sequence comes from Actinomycetota bacterium, assembly GCA_019236545.1. Classification (GTDB taxonomy): domain Bacteria; phylum Actinomycetota; class Thermoleophilia; order Gaiellales; family Gaiellaceae; genus Palsa-739. The sequence continues at coordinate 93 of JAFAIV010000413.1, forward strand.
CGTCGGTCGCGGGCCAGAACGGCGCCGAGGCGAAGCCGCCGTCGCAGCTCGGGACGGACGGCAAGACGATCTTCGCCGCCGAGTGCGGCAGCTGCCACACGCTCAAGGCGGCGGGGACGACCGGCACGATCGGTCCGAACCTCGACCAGCTCAAGCCGGCGTTCCCGATCGCGCAGCACCAGGTCGAGCACGGCGGCGGCGTCATGCCCGCGTTCAAGGGCACGCTGACGCAGGCGCAGATCGACGCCGTCGCGCACTACGTCGCCGACAACGCCGGGAAGTAAGCGGTGGAGGTGCGGCCGGCGCGCGTCGAGGACGCGGCCGCGCTGGCGGAGATCCACGTCCGCACCTGGCAGGCGGCGTACGAGCACGTCTTCGGCGCGGAGCGGCTCGCGACGATCGACCTCGAGCGCCGCGTCGGCCAGTGGCAGCGCTGGCTCGCGGAGCCGCAGCCGCACTGGCGCGTCTTCGCGGCCGCGGAGGACGAGCGCGTCGTCGGCTTCTCCTGGCTCGGCGAGAGCCGCACGGCCGCCGACGAGGGCGAGCTCTACGCGATCTACGTCCTGCCCGAGTCGTGGGGCTCGGGGCCAGGCCCAGCCCTGATGGCGGCGACGCTCGAGGCGCTCCGCGAGGACGGATTCCGCGGCGCGCTCCTCTGGGTGCTCGAGGACAACCCGCGCGCGCGGCGCTTCTACGAGCGCGAAGGCTGGACGACCGACGGCACCCGGCGCGAGGAGGAGTTCCTCGGCGTCGAGGTCGCCGAGGTCCGGTACCGGATCACGCTCTAGAGACCGGCACCGCGACCTTCGCGCGGATCGCGTCGACGACGCCGTCGTCGTCGCCCACGACCACGATCTCGTCCGCGCCGAACGTCCGCAGCGCGTCCTCCACCGCGAGCACCGGGTCGTCCGCGCCGACCTCGCCGCGCGCGTTCCGCAGCCCCGACGCGAGCGAGGACGCCGTCCGCTCCGCGTCCGCCCGCCGGTCGTCCACGTCGCCCGTGAGCGCCTCCACGGTGGAGGCCAGCGCCGGCACGAGCACGACGATCTCCGTCGCATCCGGCTCCGGCACCGACGACGTCCCCGGCGGCGCGACGACGAGCACGCGCCGCGTCCCGGCAGGCGTACCGGACGCGAGCGGCCGCGCCGGCGACTCGACCTCCGGCGGCGCCGTCTTCACGAACCACCAGCCGATCGCGCCGACCACGACCACCGCCGCGGCGACGCCCGCCCACTTGTTCGCGAACGCGAGCGCGATGATCACGGCGGCGCCGCCGATCACGACGACGAGGAAGCGGAAGGCCTCGGCCTCGGAGCGAAGCGGATTGCGCATCGTTGCGCCCTGTACCCGCTCTCAGAGGATGTAGACCGTCATGTAGACGATGATCCACATGACGTCGACGAAGTGCCAATAGATCCCGCCGATCTCGACGCCGTGGTGGTGCTCCGCGGAGAAGTGCCCGCGGAAGGCGCGGATCGTCATGAAGAGCAGGATCGAGAGCCCGACGAAGACGTGGCAGCCGTGCAGGCCCGTCAGGCAGAAGAAGATCGTCGGGAACGCGCCGTCGCTCGTGTTGAAGCCCGCGCGCAGGTACTCGAAGATCTGCGTGATCAGGAACGAGAGGCCCATCAGGAACGTCAGCAGCAGCCCGGCGCGCAGGCCCCAGGTGTTCCCCTTCTTGATCGCCGTCGTCGCCCAGTGGATGGTCGCGGACGAGGTCATGAGGATGAACGTGTTCACCGTCGCCACCTGAACCGGGATGTGGTACGGCGGCGTCGGCCACGGGGTCCCGTTCACGACGCGCACGAAGAAGTACGCGGTGAAGAACGAGCCGAAGAGCATGATCTCCGAGGCGATGAACAGGAACATCCCGAGCACGCCGGGGCTGATCCGCGAGCTGTAGTGGGCGGCGGGCGGGCCGTGGTGCTCGTGCTCGTCGTGCCCGAAGGCCTCGTCGTGCGTGATCGCGGTCACGCCTCGACCTCCGCGTGCTTCGGGACGACGACGTGCTCGACCGGCAGCTTCGTCTCGTCCTTCAGCCGCTGGACGAGGTCCTTGCGCAGCCAGCCGGAGCTGACCGGCTCGAACGTCGAGACGATGATCTCGTCGACGCGCTCGTCGTGGATCGCCTCCATCGCCGCGCTGAACGGATCCGGGTGCGCGACCTGGCCGTGCGCGTCGATGCCGTCGCCGCGGAGCTCGCTGAGGGCACGCCGCAGGCGCGCCTCGGCCTCCGGGTGGTGCGCGGCAGACGGGTCGCTCTGCGGCGCGATGAGCAGGAAGCTGGCGGGGCTGAGAGCGGCTCGCTCGCGGATCTTCTCCAGCAGCGGCTCGCCGAGGACGGTCTCGTTCGCAAGCACGAGCACGTTGACCTGGTGCGGGCCGCGGTCGTTGCTGTGCGCGACGATGTGCTCGACCGGGACGGGGCCGGCGACCGAGCGGATCCGGTCGACGACGTTGCGGCGCAGCCAGCCCGACTTCTCCTCCGGGTGCGTCGAGACGAGGATCTCGTCGATCGGCGGCTGCAGCGTGTTGAGCGCGTCGCGCACCGCCTCCGCCGGATCGGCCTCGACGACGTAGCCGTCCGCCGAGATGCCCGCCTCGCGCAGGTAGGTGAGCGCGCGGTCGAGCCGGCGGCCGGCCGCGGAGCGGCGCGACTGCGTGTAGACGACGTAGCCGCGCTGCGGCTGGTTGACCGGCGCGACGGCGGTCACGTGCAGGTCGTTGTCGCGGGTCGCGATCGCGTCGAGGAGCGCGCGCTCGGTGACCGTCTCGTTCGCGACGAGGAGCAGGTGCGTCATACCGGCACCTCCTCCATCTCGGTCGCCTTCGACGGCACGAGGACCGCGTGCTGCGCGCCGGGGACGCCGTATTCGTACGGCGAGCCGACGACCTGCGGGATCTCGTCGAAGTTGAAGACCGGCGGCGGTGAGGTGACGAGCCACTCGAGCGTCATCCCGCGCCACGGGTTCGAGCCCGCGAGCTCGCCGTCGCGCCAGCTCGTGATCATGTTGTAGAGGAACACGAGCACCGAGGCGCCGAGGCCGAACGAGGCGATCGAGATGAACATGTTCACGTCGGCGAACTTCGGCGCGTAGTCCGAGACGCGGCGCGGCATCCCCTGGGTCCCGATGATGTGCATCGGGAAGAACGTCAGGTTGAAGCCGACGAACGTCAGCCAGAAGTGGAGCTTCCCGAGCTTCTCGTCGTACATCCGCCCGGTCATCTTCGGGAACCAGTAGTAGATCCCGGCGAAGATCGTGAAGACGGAGCCGCCGAAGAGCACGTAGTGGATGTGGGCGACGATGAAGTACGTGTCGCTCACGTGGATGTCGATCGGGACGGCGCCGAGCATGACGCCCGAGAGACCACCGATCACGAACATCGACAGGAAGCCGAGCGCGAACAGCATGGGCGTGTTGAAGTGGAGCTTTCCTTCCCACATCGTCGCGAGCCAGCTGAAGATCTTGATCCCGGTCGGAACGGCGATCAGGAGCGTCGTGATCATCATCGGGACGCGCAGCCACGAGGCCATGCCGCTGACGAACATGTGGTGCGCCCAGACCGAGAAGCCGAGCACGACGATCGCCATCAGCGAGAGCGCCATCAGCCGGTAGCCGAAGACCGGTTTCCGGCTGAACACGGATATGACCTCGCTCATGATCCCGAAGCCGGGCAGCATCATGATGTAGACGGCCGGGTGCGAGTAGAACCAGAAGATGTGCTGGTACCCGAGCGGGTAGCCGCCCTTCGCAGGGTCGAAGAAGGCCGTGTGCATCACGTGGTCGAACATCGAGAAGAACTGCGACCCCGCGATGAACGGCGTCGCGATCACGACGAGGAGCGAGGTCGTGAAGTTCGCCCACACGAGCAGCGGCATGCGCCAGAACGTCATCCCCGGCGCGCGCATCGTGATGATCGTGACCAGGAAGTTGAGGGCGGTCATGATCGACGAGGCGCCGGCCCACTGGACGGCCTGGTTGAAGAAGACGGCGCCGAGCGGCTGGTGCGTCGAGCAGAGCGGCACGTAGCCCGTCCAGCCGCACGCGAACGCGCCGCCCGGGACGACGAACGACGCCACCATCATGATCCCGGCGATCGGCAGCAGCCAGAACGAGAGCGCGTTCAGGCGCGGGAACGCCATGTCCGGCGCGCCGAGCATCAGCGGCACGACGAAGTTCGCGAGGCCCGCGAACGCCGGGATGATGAAGAGGAAGATCATCAGCGACGCGTGCACCGAGAACAGGCCGTTGAAGGTCTGGTTGTCGAAGTACTGCATCCCCGGCTTGGCGAGCTCGGCGCGGACGAGGAGCGCGAGCATGCCGCCGATCAGGAAGAAGAAGATCGTGGTGACCAGGTACTGCATCCCGATCACCTTGTGGTCGGTGTTGACCCGGAAGTAGTCCTTCCAGCTGCGGGCGCCGTGGCCCGAGTGGTCCTCCGGCCGCGTCGCGCCGCCGAGCGCGTAGTACGTCCAGTAGTCGAACGCGCCGAGCCCGGCGAGGAAGCCGAGCGGCGCCGCGACGAGCAGCGAGACGAGGACGATCGGATCGGTGGCGAGGATCGGGTGCCAGCCGCCGCCCCAGCGGGCGAGGACGACGATGCCGAACCCGAGCGCGCCGAACAGGCACGTCATCCAGGCGGCCCGGATCCAACCTCCCCTGGTGAGCATCCGCCACGGGCTGCCCCCGCCCGCGGTCGCGTGGACGTGATGCGTTTCCTCGACAGTCGCAGCCGTCACGTGCTCCTCGTCACCCCTTCGTCGTGCTTGCTTGCTTCTGGCTCTTCAGCCACTTGTCGAAATCGGCGGGCGTCATCACGACCGCGGTCGTGCGCATGAGCGCGTGCCCGAGGCCGCACAGCTCGGTGCAGATCACCGCGTAGGTGCCGAGCCTGTCCGGCGTGATGTGCAGCGTCGTCGTCAGGCCGGGGACGGTGTCCTCCTTCTGGCTGAACTCCGGCACCCAGAAGGAGTGGATGACGTCCTTCGCGTGCAGCGTCAGCAGCACCGACCGGTCCTTCGGCAGGCGCAGGATCGGCGAGCTCGCGCCGCCTGCGTCCGGGTAGCTGAACGACCACGCGAACTGCTGCGCGGTCACGTTCACGTGCAGGACGTCCTTGCCCTGCGCGTCGTTCCGCGAGAGGACGATCGCGCTGACGATCGCGATCGCGGTCACGAGGACCGTCGGGATCAGCGTCCATGCGATCTCGAGCTTCGTGTTGCCGTGGATCGGCGGGCCGTCCGAGAGGTCGTCCGGCGCGGCGCGGAAGTGCGTGACCGCGTAGATGATCGCCGCGGCGACGACCGCGAAGATCACGATGCAGATGACGATCACGAACCAGATCACGAAGTGGATCCGGCCGGCCTCGCGCGAGGCGGGCTCCGGCAGCCAGGGCAGCAGCACGGCGACGGCTGTCGCAATGCCGCCGGCCACGATGCCGATCGCAATAAGCGTCAGGATGGAGCCCCTGCGCATCCGGCGCTGAGCCTAGACGAAACGCCGGAAGGGCGTTCCTCCCACCGCACCCGGACCGCGGCGACCGCCGTTGACCCTCCGGAACCTCGATGGAAGGAGTCGCATGGGTCTCGGAGTCGGACTTTTCCTCGCCGCGGTCGGCGCCGTGCTGGCGTTTGCGGTGACGGACACGGTCTCCGGCGTGAACATCCACGCGGTCGGGTGGATCCTCCTGATCGTGGGCATCGTCGGGATCGTGCTCTCCATGATCTTCTGGTCGAGCTGGGCCGGCCCCGGCTACTGGTCGCGTCGGCGCACCTACGTCGACCAGGGCCCCGGGCCGTACTAGAAGACGCTTCCGGGCTTCCGGCGGCGGGTCACGCCGCCGGGAGCTCGACGAAGAAGCTCGAACCGCGGCGGCCGTCGGAGACGACCCAGATCCGGCCCTCCATCCGCGAGACGAGCTCGCGCGTGATGTAGAGACCGAGCCCGGTGCCGCCGACGCCGCGGGCGAGGTTCGGGTCGAGGCGGAAGAACTTCTCGAAGATCCGGTCCTGCTCGGCGGGCGGGACGCCGAGGCCCTCGTCGCCGACCCGGAAGCGGATGCGCCGCCCGGTGCGCGTCACCTCGAGCTCGATCAGGCCGCCCTCGGGCGAGTACTTGACCGCGTTGTCGAGCAGGTTCGTCAGCACCTGGCGCAGCTTGTCCGGGTCGGCCGCGACCGGCGGGACGCTCTCGCCGCCGGAGACCTCGACGCGGAGTCCCTCGGGGAGCCGGGCGCGCTGCACCTCGACGACCTGCTCCGCGATCGCGCGCGCGTCGCAGCTCTTGATCTCGACCTCGAGTCCGGCCGACTCGAGTCGACTCGCCCAGAGGATGTCGTTGACGATGCGCGCGAGCCGGTCCGCCTCGCCGGCGATGACGTCGAGCAGGCCGGCCTGCTGCGCCTCCTCGAGCACGACGTCCTCGCGGCGCAGCGTCAGCGCGGCGCCGTAGATCGCGGCGAGCGGCGTGCGGAGCTCGTGCGAGACGGTCGAGACGAAGTCCGTCTTCATCTGCTCGATCGCGCGCGCCTCGGTCTCGTCGCGGAAGGCGTAGACGGTGCCGCCTGGGAAGCGGACGGCCGAGAGGGAGAGCCAGCGCTCCTCACCGCTGGCCTCCACCGGGAGCGACCGCGCGCGCGTGCCGCTGGCGAGCGGCTCCGCGGCAACCGGCACCTGCGCCGAGATGGCGGCCCAGTCCGGGATCAGCTCGGCGACCGGCCGCCCGAGCGCCTCTGCGGCCGGGATACGGAAGCACGCTTCGGCCGCGGGGTTCCAAAGGCGGACCATCCCGGCGCCGTCGAGGAGGAAGACGCCGTCGCCGACGAACTCGAGCGCCTCCGCAGCGTGGGCGCGCTCCTGCGCCTCGCGGTACAGGCGCGCGTTGTCGAGCGCGAGCGACGCGCGCCGCGCGAGCTCGACCGCGACCTCGACGTCCTCGGCCTCGAAACGCGGCGCCGGCTCGACGGTGCCGAGGCTGATCGTCCCGAGCGTGCGGCCGCGCGCGATCAGCGGCACGACGATCCCCGACGTGTTCGCGATCTCGCGGATCGCCTTCGCGTGCCGCGCGTCCTGCGCCATCGCGTCGACCTCGTCCTGGAGGTCCTCGATCAGGACGGGCTCGCCGGTGCGGAGCGCGACCTGAACCGGGTGCGTCGGGACGAGGGGCGGGTACTGCTCGCGCATGCTGCGGACGAGCTCAGCCCGCGGCGGGTCGGCGTGCGCAGAGGCGACGCAGCGGAGGTCCCCGCTCGCGTCGTCGAGCAGGTCGATGACGAGGTAGCCGGCGAGCGACGGGACGGCGAGCTCGGCGACGCGCCGCAGCGTCTCGTCGGTGTCGAGCGAGCCGGCGAGCGCCTCGCCCGCCGCGGCAAGGAAGCGCAGCCGCTCCTCCCCACGACGGCGGTCGGTGACGTCGCCCATGATCGAGACGGCGGCGACGATCGCGCCCTGCTCGTCGCGGACGGGCGTCGCGCTCACCTCCATCGTGCGGCGGCTGCCGTCGAGGTGGCGGAAGTCCTGCCGCTCGCCGACGACGTGCTCGCCCCGGAGCGAGCGCTCGATCGCCCACTCCGTCCACGGGATGGCCGCGCCGTCGGGACGCCAGTGCTGCATCGACGCGTACTCCTCGAGCGGCCGCCCGACGGCGACCGGGACGCCCCACATCTCTTCGACCGCGTCGTTTCGCATGACGAGCCGGCCATCCGCATCCGCGATCGCGACGCCCAGCGGGAGCTGCGCGAGCACCGCCTGCAGCCGGGCGAGCGCATCCTGCGCGCTGCGGTGAAGCGCGACCGAGTCGAGTGCGAGCGAGATCCGCCGTGCGAGCTCGGTCGCGAGCTCGAGCTCCGCCTCGCCGAACCGGCCTGGAGTGGTCGAGTTGAGCGCGATCGCGCCGAAACGGCGACCGCGGGCCTGGAGCGGAAGCGTGATGACAGACCTGGTGTCGAGCCGCGCCAGCGCTTCGCTACCCTCCGGCCATCCGAGGCGGAGCGGGTCGCGCACGGCCGGGATGTGTTGGACGGCGCCGCTCGTGAACGCCTTCATGATCGGCGTCTTCGCGAACCTCCGCCGGTCGAGCTCGGCCGGGAGAGAGGCGAGATCCCGCTCGAGCTCGGGATCGGCGTGCGTGTAGGCGACGCGGGTGAGGGCCGAGCCGTCCTCGTTCGCGAGATAGACGTGGCATGCCTCTCCGAGCCTCGGCACGACGATGTGCGGGACGCGGCG
>JAFAIV010000003.1 GCA_019236545.1 Actinomycetota bacterium
CGCGAGCGCGCCGAACCACGGCACGAACGTCACCGGCTTCCCGTCCTGCGCAGTCACGGTGAAGTGGAGGAACGCCGGCTGGATCGCGCGCATGTGCGGCGTCCCGTGCAGCGTGAACCGGTAGCCGTCCACGACCTGGCTCGCCGCGAAGGCCGGCAGCGGCTCCGGCGCGTAACCGCCCTTCACCGTCACGTCCCGGAAGAGCTGGAAGTTCCGCTGCGGCCCCGTCGTCCGGGGGTACGCGTCGACGACGAGCCGGTACGGCCCCGGCGACGGGAACGTGATCGCCGCGCTCACCTTCCCGTCCGGCCCGACCGGCGGGTGGACGTGGACGATCGCGCCGAGGTCGCGGCGGACGAAGATCAGGTGGATGCCGTTGTGCGGCCCCGCCCCGTGGCGATAGGCGGTGAGCGGCTTCCCGTCCGGCTGCTCGATCGTGAACGAGACGCGCACCGGCTTCCCCGCCTGCGCGACGACCGCGGGCGCGAAGCCCGCCAGCGAGTACTGCCGCGCCGGCTGGATCGTGATCTGCGGCGGCGAGGACGAGCCGCCGCACGCCGCGAGGACGAGCGGCAGCAGCCAGATAGCGTGGAGCAGGTGAAGCCGCTTGCGTGGCTCGCGGTCGCGGCGCTCGTGCCGACCCCGATCGGCGCCGGGCCGCGCTGGCATCCGCCGACGCGCACGGAGCGGTTCATGTGCCAGCCCGCGTCGATTCACGCGGGGCAGCGCGTCCACCTCGAGGTCTTCGCCGAGAAGCGCGTCGCGATCGTCCCGGCCGCGCTCGGCCTCGCCGCGCCGGTCGTCCGGCTCGGCCGCGTCGTCCACGCCGGCTGCCGCTCGGACGCCTGGACGCTCGACCCCTCCGGCGTCGTCCGCTTCCTCCCAGGCGTGACGCTCGGGCGCGTCTTCGAGCTCTGGGGCCAGCCGCTCGGCCCGGCGCGGCTCCTCTCGTTCCACGGACCGGTCTCGCTCTACGTGAACGGCACGCGCCGCGACGTCGACCTGCGGGCGCTCCCGCTCCGCGACGGCGACGAGATCGTCCTCGAGGTCGGCGGGTACGTCCCGCCCCACCGCAGCTTCCGCTTCCCGCGCTGACATCACGCCGGCCCCGGCGTCCCGTGGAGGAGGAAGTACGCCACCAGCACGGCGGCGACGCCGGCGCAGAGCGCGAGCACGCCCGCGAGCAGCCGGAGCCCGGTCATGCGAGCGTCCTCCCACCGCGGAGCAGGCCCGCCAGCGCCACGAGCAGCGCGAGCGCGCCGAGCACGACGCCGACGATCGAGAGGAGCGGCGTGCCACCCGAGGCGAACGACGAGACCGCGTCCACGGTCGGCGCGGGCGTGTCCGACGACTCCGGGCCGGTCCAGTCGACGACCTTCCCGTTCGAGTACGTCTGCTTCACGTCGAACACGTAGGTCCTCGCGCCGCTCGTGTTCGCGTTGAAGCGGAACATCGAGTCCTCCTCCGTCGGCGTGCGCCCGCCGCTCCAGGTGACGACGGTGCCGCCGTGGGCGACCACCCGCGTCCAGCCCGGCGTCGGCTCGAACGAGTCGATCGCGAAGCCGGACGGGACGGTGAGCTGGATCGTCGTGGTCGTCGCGCCTTCCTCCTCGGTCGGCACCGAGAGGGTGAAGACCTGCAGCTTCTTGTCGAGCGCGACGGGCGGGCTGACGATCGCGTGCGCCGACGCGGCGGCGGCGGCGACGAGGGCGGCGATGCCGGCGAGCGCGAGCACCCCGATCCGGGTCCTGCGGTTCATGTCCACTCCTTCCTCGGGTGAGGCCGCCCGGTTCGGGCGGCCGCGGGATCAAGCGCCGAGGAGGAGTGGCGGCCCGCGCTCGGGCAGCGCGCGGACGAAACGGGAGGCGACGAGGACGAGCTCGCGCGCCGTCCAGGGCGCGAGCGCGACCGGGCGCACGCGCGGCGGCGCGCCGGCGAGCGCGCGCCCGACGCGCGCGGCCGCGCGCAGGAGCAGCCGCGCAGCGAGCCACGCGAACGCGCCGAACGGGAGCTGGAGCGCGAGCCCGGGGAGGAACGTCGGCGCGCCGAGCGCGTGCCACGGCGCGATGCCGCCGGCGATCCAGCGCTCGAGCGCCTCCTGCGTCGTCCACGAGAGCAATGGCAGGAGGGCGAAGGCCCACGGCGGCAGCGAGCGGACGGGCCGGCCGCGCGCCGCGTCGACCGACGCAAGCGCGAGCGAGACCGCGACGACGGCGCCCGCGACTCCGAGGGCGAGCGGCAGCAGCGCCATGTAGCCGTGCCCGCTGCCCGCGAGGGCGCCGAGCCGGACACGCGCCTCCGGATAGACGAGCCGGTACGCCAGGACGTGCGCGACCTGCGACCCGGCGAGCACGAGCGGGAGCGAAACGAGCCAGGCAAGGCCGCGGCGCATCGCTCCAATCGTGCCATTTCCGCAAACTGCGAGCTTTTTCCGCTGAGCTTTTACAACTTTTGCCCAATAATTGTGAGCAAAGTTGTGGGAGGATCCCCCTTTAGGGGGATGGCTACAGCGTTGAACGCTGGTCCAATGAGGCCCGCCAACCGACAGAGCGGCCGCTTCTCTTCATGCGGCTGCGCCCTTGCCGAAGGCCACTCCCCTTTTCGATGCGGCAGACCCGGATCCTTCTCGCGGTGCTCGCACTCAGCTTCGTGCTGGTGCTGACACTCATGCGCCCGACCAGCGGCCGCGCCGACGACGGCACGGGATCGCAGCCGGTGCCGACGAGCGTCGAGGATCTGCCCGTCCCGACGGCCCCGGGCGAGGTCATCGTCCAGCACCACGCGCGGACGCACCGCGTCACGCGGCACCTCCAGTCGGCGAAGCACGCGCTCGCGTTCGGCGTCCGCGTCGTCGACTACGCGAGGCACCTGATCGGCGTCCCGTACCGCTACGGCGGCAGCTCACCGCGCAGCGGCTTCGACTGCTCGGGCTTCGTCCGCTACGTCTACTCGCACTTCGGCATCTCGCTGCCGCACTCGAGCTTCGGCGACATCGTCCGCGGCCGCCGCGTCGGCCGCTGGCAGCTGAAGCCGGGCGACCTGGTCTTCTTCGACGGCGCGGGCCACGTCGGCATCTACGTCGGCGCCGGCCAGTTCATCCACGCGCCGCACACCGGCACCGTCGTCCGCATCTCGACGATGGCCGGCTGGTACAGCCAGACCTACACCGGCGCCCGCCGGATCCACTAGCGCTGGCGCGGCTAGCGCATCCGCTCGGCCATCGTCGACAGCAGCTTCCACGCGATGGTGGAGTTGCTCTCGACCAGCGGCCGGAAATCCCACGGCGTCATGCCGTAGCAGACCATGTCCGTCCGGGCCACGATCGTCGCGGTGCGCTCGGAGCCGGTCAGCAGCGCGACCTCTCCGAAGTAGTCGCCGGGGCCGAGCTCGCCGACGCGCTCGCCGTTGATCGTCACGTCGGCCTGGCCTTCCTCGACGATGAAGAAGCCCGCGCCGCCAGCGCCCTCGCGTGTGACGACGTCGGCCGCGGAGAAACGCCGCTCGTGCATCGAGTCGGCGATCGCTTCGAGCTCGCGCTGCTCCAGTCCCTGGAACAGCCCGACCTTCTGCAGCACTTGGACGGACGCCCTAGCCATCAGGGCGGTAGTCAAGCAACGAACGCGCGATCCGGCAAGCGCGTGATGAGATACCGGCGATGAGACTGCGGATCGTCGGCTGCTCGCCGGCCTGGCACAACCCCGGCGGCGCCCAGTCCGGGTACCTCGTCGAGGCGGGCGGCCGGAAGGTGCTGCTCGACTGCGGCCCCGGCGTCCTGGCGCGCCTGCGCGAGGAGGAGGCGTGGCCGCACGTCGACGCCATCGTCGTCACGCACTTCCATCTCGACCACTGGGGCGACCTCGTCCCGTGGGCGTTCGGCGGGATGTACGGCGCGGGCCACGAGGTGCCGGCACCCGAGCTCTGGCTCCCCGCCGGCGGCACCGACACGCTGCGGACGCTCGACCCCGTCCTCTACTCCGGCGCGATCCTCGACCACTTCACCGTCCACGAGTACGCCGAGGTCGCGCCGTTCGTGGTCGCGGGGCTGACGCTCGTCGCGCTGCGGATGACGCACTACGGGATCACGAGCTTCGGCCTGCGCGTGACGAACGGGACGCGCTCGCTCGCGTACAGCGGCGACTCGGCGCCCTCGCCCGCGCTGGCGGAGCTCGCGCGCGACGCCGACCTCTTCCTCTGCGAGGCGACGCTGGCGCGGCCCGAGGAGGGCATCCGCGGCCACCTCACGGCCGAGGAGGCGATCGAGGCGTACGAGGAGTCGGGCGCACGGCGGCTGCTGGTCGTCCACCGGCCGGACGAGCTGCCGCTCCCGGACGGCATCGAGCGCGCCCACGACGGGCAAGAGCTCGAGGTCTAGCTCTCCGGCAGCCGGAAGGCTCGCTCGCCGAGGCGCCGGTGGCCCTCGACACTCGGGTGGTCGCCGTCGTCGCTGAGGCCCTCGCGCATCCGCTGTGGCGCGTCCGGGTCGGCGAGCGTGTCGTGGAACGGGAGCAGGTCGGCGGGCAGCGCCCGGATCAGCTCGTTGAGGCGGAGGATCTCGCGCGCGGCGCGGTCGTCCCCGTTGTTCCACGGGAGCAGGTCGGGGACGGCGACCGGGAGCCCGGCGCGGCGGCCGCGGTCGACCATCGCGGCGAGGTCCGCCGCCGCGTCCTTGACCGGCCGGCTCTGGACGACGTCGTTGATCCCGCCCTGCACGACGAGCGCGGCGGCGCCACGGAGGAGCGCGTCGTCGAGCCGGGCCGCGATCTCGTCGGTGCGCTGGCCGTAGACCGCGCTCGTCCGGAATTGGAGCCGGGGGTCGGCGAGCGCGGCCCAGTACTGCCATTGGCTCCGCTCGTCGGGCCGTGGGATCCGCGCGCGCACCGCGGGGTCGGGATCCCAGAGCGGCGACCCGGCCGAGATCGAGTCCCCGACCACGGCGACGAGGATCATCCCGGCGGCCGCCGCTCGAAGACGCGGATGCCGTAGGCGTTCCAGGCCGGGACGGCCCTGTCGGCGATGACGACGAGGCCGCCGAACCGGTGGAGGAGCTCGGGTTGCGTCCTGCCCAGGCGATGCACAAGATCGCGCTGCGTCGCGCGCGAGTCCGCGGGCTCGGAGACCGGCGCGACGAGCTTGAAGGCGAGCCGAAGGGGGACGTCCGCGCCCGTGTGCTCCTGGGAGCAGACATACGCGACTTCGACCTCCGGCGAGGCCTCGCAGAACTCCCGGATCGCGGCGGCGGCAGCGGGGTCGACCGAATCCGTCTCGGTCGGGAGCAGACGCGCGCAGAACGAGGCCGGGAGTGGCGGCACGCGCCGACCCTATCGCGGCAGGGGCAGCGCGCCCGCGCGGTAGTACGCCCGCACCTGCGCGCGGAAGTAGCCGCCGTCGTCGTCTGCGCTGAGCGAGAGGCGGTTGTTGCCGTCGATCGGCGGCGGGTTCGTGACGCCGTCCTTCGTCGCGTCGCAGGCGCACGTCGTCCCG
>JAFAIV010000164.1 GCA_019236545.1 Actinomycetota bacterium
CCAGCAGGGGGTTCCGGAGCTCCGGGAGGAACAGGCCCTCGACCAGCCGCCGCGACGCCTTCCCGCCGGCGCCGTCCGCGAGCGTGATCACGGCGTCGCTCACCGGTGGTGCCTCCCGTACGCGTAGTACGCGGCGCACGCGCCCTCGGCCGACACCATGCAGGTGCCGAGCGGCTTCTCCGGGGTGCACGCGGTCGCGAAGACGGAGCACTCCCACGGCTTCGCACGCCCGCGTAGGACGTCGCCGCAGCGGCACGCCTTCGCGTCCTCGATCCGCGCGCCCGGGACCTCGAAACGCCGCTCCGCGTCCCAGTCCGCGAGCTCGTCGGCGATGCGGAGGCCGCTGTGCGGGATCGGCCCGAGGCCGCGCCACTCGAAGTCGGGCCGGATCGAGAACGCCCGCGCCATCGCGGCGATCGCCTCCGGGTTCCCCTCCTCCCGGACGACGCGGCCGTACTCGTTCTCGATCTCGCAACGACCGTCGCGCAGCTGGCGGAGGAGCATCGCGATCGCCTGAAGGATGTCGTTCGGCTCGAAGCCGGAGACGACGACCGGCCGCCCGTACTCGCGCGCGACGAAGCCGTACGGCGCCGTCCCGATCACCGTCGAGACGTGGCCCGGCCCGACGAAGCCGTCGATCTCGGCGTCGGGCGAGTCGAGGATCGCGCGCAGCGCCGGCCCGATCAGGACGTGGTTGCAGAAGACGGAGAAGTTCTCGACGCCGAGCTCGCGCGCGCGCAGGAGCGTGAGCGCGGTCGCGGGCGCCGTGGTCTCGAAGCCGACGCCGAAGAAGACGACCTCGCGCTCGGGCTCGCGCTGGGCGATCGCGAGCGCGTCGAGCGGCGAGTAGACGGTGCGGACGTCCGCCCCGCGCGCCTTCGCCTCCAGCAGCGAGCGGCGCCTGCCGCCGGGGACGCGGAGCATGTCGCCGAAGCTCGCGAAGGTCACCTCCGGCCGCTCGGCGATCGAGATCGCGTCGTCGACACGGCCCATCGGGATCACGCAGACCGGGCAGCCGGGCCCGTGGACGAGCTCGATCTCCTCCGGGAGGAGCGCGTCGAGGCCGTGGCGGTAGATCGCGTGCGTGTGGCCGCCGCAGACCTCCATCAGCTTCACGTGCTCGCCCGGCACGACGAGCGTCCGCAGCTCGGCCGCGATGGCGTGCGCGGCCCGGCCGTCCCGGAACTCGTCGACGTACCTCACGCGAGCTCCGCGGCGATCGCCTCGGCGAGGAGGTCGAGGGTCGCGCGGGCCTCCTCCTCGTCGATCTTCGCGAGCGCGAAGCCGACGTGGACGAGCACCCAGTCGCCCGGCTGGACATCGGGGACGAAGGCGACGCTGACCTCGCGGCGGACGCCCGAGACGTCGATGCGGGCGAGGCCGCCGATGGGTGGCTCCACCACCTGGCCCGGGATGCCGAGGCACATGGAACGAGGGTCGCCGCCGCCGCGCCGGACGGCATCGGCGGAAGCACGCCGGGCGGCGCGGGAAACCCGCAGCGGGGACGGGTACCGCACCGATGCAGCCCGTCCGCGCCGGGAGCAGTGTGGATGCGATGGCCGAGGTGCTCGCAGCGGCGGACCTGGGCGTCCTCCTCGGCGCGCTCCGCGCGCGTGGCTACCGGGTCGTCGGGCCGAGAGTGGCAGCCGGGGTGATCCAGTACGCCGAGCTCGACGACGCCGGCGACCTGCCGCACGGCTGGACGGACGAACAGGCGCCCGGCCGCTACCGGCTCGCGCGGCGCGACGACGACGCGTACTTCGGATACGCCGTCGGCCCGCACTCGTGGAAGCGCGAGCTGCTGCCGCCGCGCGTCCGCCTCTGGCAGGCGAGCCGCGACGGGCTTGCGGTCGAGGAGGAGGAGACGGACTACCAGCCGACCGCCTTCGTCGGCGTCCGCCCCTGCGAGCTCGCGGCGATCGCCATCCAGGACAGGGTCTTCCTCGACGGCCGCTTCGCCGACCGCGACTACGCCGCACGCCGCGCCGACGTCTTCCTCGTCGCGGTCGAGTGCGGCAGCCCCTCGTCCCTCTGTTTCTGCAGCTCGCTCGGAACGGGCCCCGGAGCCACGGACGGCTTCGACCTCGCCCTGACCGAGCTTCACGCCGGTGAGCACCGCTTTCTCGTGCGTTCGGGCTCCTCCGCGGGAAACGCGGTGCTCGCCGACCTTCCGACCCGGCCCGCTGCGCGCGCCGACCTCGAGACCGCCGAGCAGGTCGTCGAGGCCGCCGCGCGCGCGCAGGCCGGGCGGTTCGCCGCCGAGGACGTCCACGACCTGCTGCTCCGCAACCTCGAAAGCCCCCACTGGGACGCCGTCGCCGAGCGGTGCCTCAGCTGTGGCAACTGCACCCTCGTCTGCCCGACCTGCTTCTGCACCCACGTCGAGGACACGTCGTCGCTCGACGGGGAGACCGCGGCCCGCGACCGCGTCTGGGACACGTGCTTCTCGCTCCGCTACGCCGAGATGCACGGCGGCAACACGCGCCCCACGACCCGCGCCCGCTACCGCCAGTGGCTGACGCACAAGCTCGCGACCTGGGAGGACCAGTTCGGGACGAGCGGCTGCGTCGGCTGCGGCCGCTGCATCGCCTGGTGCCCGGCCGCCATCGACATCCGCGCCGAAGTCGCCGCGATCCGCCAGGAGGACGCACATGCGCACGCTTGACGCCGTCATCACCGACAGCCCCGTCTTCGAGGGGCTCACCCAGGAGCAGCTCGAGCTGATCGGCGGCTGCGCCTCCAACGTCGGCTTCGAGGCCGGTGAGCGCCTCTTCCGCGAGGGCGACCGCGCCGACGCCTTCTTCCTCGTCCGGCACGGGCTCGTCTCGCTCGAGGCGTACGTCCCGAACCGCGGCCCGATCACGGTGGAGACGATCGGCCCGGGCGAGATCGTCGGCTGGTCGTGGCTCGTCCCGCCCTACATGTGGCACTTCACGGGCCGCGCGGTCGACGACGTTCGCGCGGTGCAGTTCGACGGCGCGTGCCTCCGCCGCAAGTGCGACGACGACCCGGTGCTCGGCTACGAGCTGCTGACCCGGTTCGCGCTCGTGCTCGTCGACCGGCTCCAGGCGACGCGCCTCCAGCTGATGGACGTCTATGGCGACAACGTCGGCTGAGCGATCCGTCGCCGCCCGCGGCGCGATGGCGCCGCTGCCGTACGTCGTCGCGCGGAAGCGGCGGGAGACGCGGGACGTCTGGACGCTCGAGCTCGAGCCGGTCGACGAGGCGATCGAGCAGATCCGCCCGGGCCAGTTCACGATGCTCTACCGCTTCGGCGTCGGCGAGGCGCCGATCTCGTCGAGCGGCGACCCCGAGCTCGGCTTCCGCCTCGTCCACACGATGAGGGAGGCCGGCCAGGTCACGCGCGGTCTCTGCGCGGCGAAGCCCGGCGACCTCGTCGGCGTCCGCGGCCCGTTCGGGAACGCGTGGCCGGTCGACACGGCGCGCGGCAAGGACGTCGTCTTCGTCGCGGGCGGGATCGGCCTCCCGCCGCTGCGGGGCGCGGTCTACGACGTCCTCGCGCACCGCAACGGGTTCGGGCGAGTCGTCCTCCTCTACGGCGGCCGCAGCCCGGGCGAGCTCGTCTTCCGCAGCGACGTCGAGCGCTGGCGCTCCCGGCTCGACGTCGACGTGGAGGTGACGGTCGACACCGCGGGCCACGACTGGCGCGGCAACGTCGGCGTCGTCACGAAGCTGATCCCGCGCGCGCCGTTCGATCCGGCGAACGCCGTCGCCTTCGTCGTCGGGCCGGAGATCATGATGCGCTTCGCCGCCGCGGCGCTGATCGAGCGCGGGCTTCCCCAGGAGTCGCTCTGGATCTCGATGGAGCGGACGATGCGCTGCGGCGTCGGGCTCTGCGGCCACTGCCAGCTCGGGCCGACGCTGATCTGCCGCGACGGGCCCGTCTACCGCTGGGACGAGATGCGGCCGTGGCTGGAGGTGGCGGCGCTGTGACGCGGAAGCCCACGCTCGCCGTCTGGAAGTTCTCGTCCTGCGACGGCTGCCAGCTCTCGCTGCTCGACTGCGAGGACGAGCTGCTCGCGGTGGCCGGCGCGGTCGAGATCGCGTACTTCCTCGAGGCGTCGAGCGCGGTCGCGCGTGGGCCGTACGACCTCTCGCTCGTCGAGGGCTCGATCACGACGCCGCACGACGCGGAGCGGATCCACCAGGTGCGGCGCGTCTCGAAGACGCTCGTCTCGATCGGCGCCTGCGCGACGACGGGCGGGATCCAGGCGCTGCGCAGTGCGCACCGGCTCGGCGACCTCGTCTCCGCGGTCTACGCCCGGCCGGAGTACATCTCGACGCTGCGTACCTCGACCGCGATCGCCGACCACGTCCCGGTCGACTTCGAGCTCCAGGGCTGCCCGATCGCGAAGGCGCAGCTGCTCGAGGTCGTCGGCGCCCTCCTCGCGGGCCGCCGCGCGAACGTCCCGACCTACAGCGTCTGCGTCGAGTGCAAGCGGGCAGGCGTCCCGTGCGTCCTCGTCTCTCGCGGCCTGCCGTGCCTCGGCCCGGCGACGCAGGCCGGCTGCGGAGCGCTCTGCCCGAGCTACGGGCGCGGCTGCTTCGGCTGCTTCGGCCCGAAGGAGCAGGCGTCCGATGTCGAAGCCCCGTCCCTCGCGTCCGCGTTCGGCCGATGACGCGGACGAAGACGATCCGCACCGACTACCTCGCGCGCGTCGAGGGCGAGGGCGGCATGACCGTGCGCATGCGCGACGGCGAGGTGACGGACGTGAAGCTCCGCATCTACGAGCCGCCGCGCTTCTTCGAGGGCTTCCTCCGCGGCCGCGACTTCCGCGAGGCGCCGGACATCACGGCGCGGATCTGCGGGATCTGCCCGGTCGCGTACCAGATGAGCTCGTGCCTGGCGATGGAGTCGCTCGCCGGCGTCGAGGTCGACGGGCAGTTGCGCGCGCTGCGGCGGCTCCTCTACTGCGGCGAGTGGATCGAGTCGCACACGCTCCACGTCTTCATGCTCCACGCGCCCGACTTCCTCGGCGCGGCGAGCGCGGTCGAGCTCGCGCAGACGAACCCGGAGCTCGTCGAGACGGCGCTGCGCCTGAAGAAGATCGGCAACGAGGTGATGCGCGTCGTCGGCGGGCGCGAGGTGCACCCGATCAACGTCCGGGTCGGCGGTTGGTACTCGACACCCTCGCGCGCCGCGCTGGACGCGCTCGTCCCCGACCTGGAGTGGGCGCTCGAGGCGTCGCTCGAGGCGGTGCGCGTCGCGGCGGGCCTGGACTTCCCGGAGCTGGAGCAGGACTACCTCTTCGTCGCCCTCGACGCGGACGGCGAGTATCCGATCGACCGCGGCTCGGCGCTCGTCACCTCCGCGGGGACGGCGTTCCCGGTCCCGGCCTTCCTCGACCACGTCGTCGAGGAGCACGTCGAGCACTCGAACGCCCTCCACGCGCGGCTCGACGGGCAGACGTACCTCGTCGGGCCTCTCGCGCGGTACGCAATCCACCGGGAGCTGCTCTCGCCGCTGGCGCGCGCCGCCGCGGACGAGGCCGGGCTGGAGCCGGTCGTCCGCAACCCGTTCCGCTCGATCGTCGTGCGGACGGTCGAGCTCGTCCACGCCTGCGAGGAGGCGCTGCGCCTGATCCGCGCGTACGAGCAGCCCGCCGAGCCCGCGCTCGAGGTCGTCCCCCGCGCCGGCACCGGCCACGGAGCGAGCGAGGCGCCGCGCGGCGTCCTCTACCACCGCTATCGCCTCGACGACGACGGCGCGATCCTCGACGCGAAGATCGTGCCGCCGACCTCGCAGAACCAGCGGATGATCGAGGCCGACGTGCGCGCGTTCGTGACCGCCCACGCGACGCTGCCGGACGACGAGCTGCGTCTCCGCTGCGAGCAGGCGATCCGGAACTACGACCCCTGCATCTCCTGTGCGACGCACTTCCTGCGGCTCGAGGTCGACCGCGGGTGACGACCTGCGTCGTCGGCGTCGGGAACGCACTCAGGGGAGACGACGCGGCAGGGCTCGTCGTCGTGCAGCTGCTGGAGGCCGACCCGCCCGACGGCGTCCGCCTGATGACGTGCGAGGGCGAGCCGCTCTCGCTCCTCTCCTCCTGGGGAACCTGCGACACGGTCTACGTCGTCGACGCCACCAACTCCGGCATCGCGGCCGGGACCGTGCGCCGCTTCGAGGCGGACGCCGCGCCGCTCCCGGACGACCTCAACCACTCCTCGACGCACCTGCTCGGCGTCGCCGAGGCGATCGAGCTCGGCCGGACGCTCGGGAAGCTGCCTCCGCGCACGGTCCTCTACGCGATCGAGGGCGCGGCCTTCGACACCGGCGGGCCGCTCTCGCTCGAGGTCGCGGCGGCCGTCGAGCAGGTCGCCGCCGCGATCCGGGAGGAGCTCGCCTGATGCACGAGCGCGCGCTCCTCGCCGACCTCGTCCGCGAGCTGGAGTCCGTCGCCGCGGAGGAGGGCGCAAGCCGCGTCCGCGCGGTCACGGTCCGCGTCGGCCCGCTCTCGCACATGACGCCGGAGCACTTCGTCGAGCACTTCGTCGACGCGACCCGTGGCACCGTCGCGGAGGGCGCGCGCTGCGACGTCCAGCCGATCGACACGCACGACCCGCTCGCGCAGTCGATCGTGCTCGAGAGCGTCGAGCTCGAGCTGCGCTAGGCCACCGCGGCGGCGGCCGGTTGCTCCGAGCCGACCACGAGCACCGGGCACGGGTGATCCTGGAGGAGCTCCTGGGCGAGCCGCGCCCGCGCGGGCACGACGATCATCCGCGCGTCACTCTCGATCGCAAGCCCGCGGATCGCGGCCGCGTCCGGCCCTGCGGTGCGGAGCGTCACGCGTTCGAGCCCTGCGGCACCGGCGGCCTTCTCGACCTCGTCGAGAGCCTCGCAGGTGCGCTGCTTGCGCACCTCCTCCATCATCGCCGCGACCGTGGAGTAGCCGACGACGGAGTAGCCGACGGTCGGGTACGTCACGTGCGCGACAGCGACCGCGAGCAGGGGCGCGCCCGTCGCGCGCGCGAGCTCGACGGCCTCGTGGCAGGCGTCGCAGGCGCCGGCGCTGCAGTCGGTGACGAGGAGGATCGGCCTCATGCCCACACGGTCGCCGCCACGCGCCGGAGCGGCATCCGGGCGGACGCGGATGGAGGCTGCGGCTCAGCGCTCGACGCGCGAGCCGCCGACGATCGCGTCCGTGCCGTCGTCGAAGCGGACCCACGCCTTGCCCTTGCCGTCGTAGTCGGGGGACCACACGACGAGGGTGGCGTCGCGGCCGGCGACACGGACGCGGTCCGTCCCCTCGGGCTCGGCGCCGCTCCAGACGCGCACGAACGGGTTGCGCTCGCGCTCGCGGCCGATCGTCGTCTCGTCGGTGTGGCCGGGGAGGACGCGCGTCCCGTCCGGCAGCGCCATGAAGACGTCCATCACCGCGCGGCTGATCGCCTCGAGGCTCCCGCCCCCGACCGCGTCGAGGAAGAGCGTGTCCCCTGTGAGCACGGCCTCGTCGTTCACGACGAACGCGACCATGTCGTCCGAGTGGCCGGGCGTCGCGATCCCGCGCACGCGCAGGCCGCCCCACTCCCACTCGCCGGGCTCCGCCACGACGGGGATCCCGAAGCGCGAGACGAGCTCGTCCTCGTGCGCGACGTGGTCGCCGTGCGCGTGCGTGCGCAGGAGCGCGGCCGGGGTCGCGCCCCAGCGCTCGACCGCCGCGACGAGCGGCTCGACGTCCGCGCCGGAGTCGACGAACACGGCCGTCCCTCCCTCGCGGTCGGCGATCGCGTACGCGTTCGACAGCCACCCGGCGTCCATGCTCCGCTCCACGAGCATGGCGGTAGGCTAGTCGCGAACCCGACGAGGAAGAGGTAACGAGATGGCCGGTCTGACGTCGCGCGCGTCGCTGATCGTGAAGGCGAAGGTCTCGAAGCTGCTCAACCGGGCCGAGAACCCGACCGAGACGCTCGACTACTCGTACGAGCAGATGCTCGAGCAGCTCCAGAACGTGAAGCGCGGCGTCGCCGACGTCGTCACGGCGAAGAAGCGGCTCGAGCTCCAGACGCAGAAGCTGGAGCAGAACGTCGTCAAGCTCGAGACGCAGGCGCGGCAGGCGGTCGGCGCGGGCCGCGAGGACCTCGCGCGGCAGGCGCTCGAGCGCAAGGCCGTCGCGCAGCAGCAGCTCCAGGGGCTCGACGCGCAGGTGCAGCAGCTCGAGGCGCAGCAGCAGCAGCTCATCGCCGCGCAGCAGCAGCTCGAGACCCGGATCGAGGGCTTCCGGACGCAGAAGGAGGTCCTGAAGGCGCAGTACTCCGCCGCCGAGGCGCAGGTGCGGGTCGGCGAGGCCGCCACCGGGATCGGCCAGCACATGAACGACACCGGCCTCGCGATCCAGCGCGCGAAGGACAAGACCGAGGAGCTGCAGGCGCGGGCATCGGCCATCGACGAGCTGACGGCCTCGGGCGCGCTCGAGGACTTCACCACCGGCGACCAGACGCAGCTCGACCGCGAGCTGGCGCAGATCTCCGCCGGCTCGCAGGTCGACGACGAGCTCGCGAAGCTGAAGGCCGAGGTCGGCGCCGGCAGCGACACGGCCGCGCTCGGCGCGGGCGACGGCGCCGCCGCCGCGACCGCCGAGGAGCCGGCGCAGGCGGAGGAGCCCGCGGAGCAATAGCCCGCCTCGGCGACATCCTCTTCGGGCGCAAGAAGCTGAAGGAGCCGGCGGGCGAGCGGCTGTTCGCGCTCTCGACGGCGGCCGTCACCCTCGACACCGGCTGCGGCCTGACGACCGCCGGCGTGGGCGCGATCGTCTACAAGCCGCTCTCCGCGGGCGAGTTCGCCCAGGTCGACAAGGACGTCCAGGAGCTGCTCGGCGCGGTCGCGAAGGACTCCGGCACGGAGCTCTCGCGCGAGAAGGACAAGTACGGCTTCGAGTGGTTCATCTTCAAGGACCCCGATCTCGAGGACCAGGTCAACGCCGTCCACGCGGTCGCCTCGGAGCTCGAGGCGCGCGGCTTCGGCGGCCAGCTGCTCGCCGCGCCGTTCCGCTTCCAGGGCGGCGAGCACCCGGTCTACTGGATCTACGGCTTCAAGACCGGGACGTTCTGGCCGTTCGTCCCGACGGGCGAGGAGCAGGAGCGCGACAACGCGCGAGAGCTGGAGCTGAAGGCGAAGCTGGAGCCGGAGCTCCCGGTCGAGCAGGACCTGTCGAAGTGGCTCGCCCTCTTCGACGCGCCGATCTAGGCGACCGGCCTACCCATCTCGCGGGCGATCTGGGAGAGCGCGGCGAGCCGCTTCTCCATCGGCGGGTGATCCATGAAGAGCTCGCCGAGCTGGTCGCGCCAGTTCGTCGGGACGATGAAGAAGGCGTTCATGCCGGCGACCTCGCGCAGGTCGCGCTGCGGGATCTGGGTGATGCCGCTCGCGATCTTCTGCAACGCGCTCATCAGGTTCTCCGGCGCCCCCGTGATCAGCGCGGAGCCGCGGTCGGCGGCGTACTCGCGGTAGCGGGAGATCGTCCGGATCAGGATGAAGCTGATCGCGTAGACGACCATCGAGACGACGAAGACGATCAGCCAGACGGGGACCTGGTTGTTGTTGTCGCGGTTGTTGCCGCCGTAGCCGCCGCCCCACATGCCCGCGTAGAGGCCGAAGCGGGTCAGCATCGCGGCGAGCATGGCGAAGAAGCTGGCGACGGTCATGATCAGGACGTCGCGGTTGGCGATGTGCGAGAGCTCGTGCGCGAGGACGGCCTCGACCTCGGGCGCTTCGAGCCGCCGCCAGAGGCCCGTCGTCACGGCGACGGCCGCGTGCTGCGGGTTCCGGCCGGTGGCGAAGGCGTTCGGCACGTCGCTCTCGACGACGGCGATTCGCGGCTTCGGCAGGTCGGCCATCGCGCAGAGACGCTCGACCATGGCGTGGAGCTCGGGCGCCTCGTCGCGCTCGACGACCCGCGCGCCGGAGGCAGCGAGGGCGAGCTTGTCCGAGGTGTAGTACTGGACCGCGGCCAGCCCGATCACGATCACGAGCATCGGCGCGAGCCCGATCTTGAGCACGCTGAAGAGGACGACGGCGAAGA
>JAFAIV010000220.1 GCA_019236545.1 Actinomycetota bacterium
TCGATGGGGACGAGCCAGGACTACCGCGTCGCCGCCGAGGAGGGCGCGACGTTCGTCCGCGTCGGCGCGGTCCTGTGGCGGGAGTAACATTCCCGGCTGCCATGGGGCTCGGCGACGTCTGGAATCGCACGCTCGTCTACTTCGGCATCGCCGAGGAGGAGGACTGGGACGACGACGCGTACCTGACCGACGAGGAGCTCCAGCGCGCCTACGCGGAGCGGCCGGCGAACGTCCGCCGCCTCTCGCCGAGGCGCTCCCGCAACTCGTACGACGACGACTGGACCGACCCGGAGCCCGAGCCGGCGACGCACCGCACGAGCGTCCTGCGGCCGTCGCAGCAGCTCCGCGAGGCGCCCGCGCCGCGCCGCCTGCGCGGCGTCGACGGCCCCGGCGCGAACCGCGTCCACCTGATCGTCCCGCGGAGCTTCAACGACGCGCAGCAGCTCGCCGACCGCTTCAAGGACGGCGTGCCGGTGATCCTGAACCTCCAGAGCGCCGACCAGGAGCTGTCGAAGCGGCTGATCGACTTCGCGAGCGGCCTGACGTACGCGCTCGACGGCGGCATGCAGCGGATCGCGGACAAGGTCTTCCTGCTGACGCCGCGCAACGTCGAGCTCTCCGCCGAGGACCGCGCCCGCATGCTCGAGCGCGGCTTCTTCAACCAGGCGTAGGGAAAAGCCCCTCGGCAGCGAAAGCCCTCCCGGATGGGCGAGGCAGCCACCACACCCGTGCTCGGGGACACCATCACGAGCGTCGAGAACTTCCTCTACGTCTTCACGACGGTCTACACGCTCGTGATCTTCGCCTACATCCTCACGAGCTGGGTGCGGCTGCCCTATTCGCCCTGGTTGAACCGGATCCAGCGCTTCCTCTACGACGTCGTCGAGCCGTATCTGCGGATCTTCCGGCGGGTGCTCCCCTCCATGGGCCCACTCGACCTCTCGCCGATGGTCGCGGTCTTCGTGTTGTGGATCGTGGAGCAGATCGTGGTCCGGGTCTTGGATCACTTCCACTGAGAGGGGACGCGAGCGATGGCACTCACGCCGGTCGAGATCAGGCACATGAAGCCCCCGCGCGGGCTGTTCGGGTACAAGACGGGGCCGTCCGACCGGCTCCTCGAAGACATCGCGCTGAGCTTCGAGGACGTCTGGCGCGAGCGCGCCGACCTCGCCGACAAGGTCGAGGCCCTCGAGGCCGACCTCGTCCGCTATCGCGAGCTCGAGACGCTGCTGCGCACGACGCTGGTCTCCGCGGAGCGCGCGTCGTCCGACCTCAAGGAGCAGGCGAGGCGCGAGGCCGAGACGATCCTCGCCGAGGCGCACACCGAGGCGCGCGAGGTTCAGCGCCGGGCGCTCAGCGAGAACGAGCGGCTGCTCACGGAGGCGCGCAAGCTGCGCGTCCAGCTGCAGGCGGCACTGGCCGCGATCGGCGACGAGGAGCCGGCGCGCGAGCCGGAACCCGCGAAGCCGGTCGAACAGGACACCTGGCACAGCTTCGCCGCCGGATCCGAAGCGGCGTAGGCCCGTACACTGCGGGTAGTGCCCGCGGAGACAACCCGGCTGAAGCTGCGCGTGAGCCCCGGCGCGGGGCGGTCCGCGATCGTCGGCCGGCACGGCGACGCCTGGAAGGTGCGGGTCACCGAGGCGCCCGAGCGCGGGCGCGCGAACGAGGCCGTCCTGCGGCTGCTCGCCGACGCGCTCGCCGTTCCCCGCGACCACGTGACGCTCGTTTCGGGCCACGGCGGCCGGGAGAAGATCGTGGAGCTGACCGGGCTGGGGCCTGCGCTGATCGAGCGCCGTCTCGGCACGGCGGCGGCTCCCGACCGCAGCAGAAAGGACAGGCGCTAGATGGCCATCGACACCGACCACTTCCGCACCGCGCTGCTGGAGGAGCGCGAGCGCGTCGAGGCGGCCCTCGAGAACCTCCGCGACGAGCACCCGGGCTCCCTCGACGAGGAGGTCGAGGAGATCGCCGCCACGAGCGACAACCATCTCGCCGAGACCGCCACGGCGACTATGAACCGCGAGATCGACTACGGCCTCGAGGAGAACTCGCGCCAGGTCCTCTCCGAGATCGACGCGGCGCTGCAGCGGATCGAGGACGGGACCTACGGGATCTGCACGAACTGCGGCCGCGAGATCCCGGTCGAGCGGCTCGAGGCGTACCCGTGGGCGTCGCTCTGCATCGACTGCAAGCGGGAGTCCGAGCGCGGGTGAACGAGCCCGTCCGTCACGAGGTGCGCGTCGGCTCGGCGACCGACGGGCTGACGCCGATCTCGGTCGCGCAGCGCTCGCTCGGCGCGAACGTCGCGCAGTGGCTGTCGCTCTCCGCGATCGCGCTCGCGGCCATCGCCGCCGACCAGATCACGAAGCACGTCGTCACCTCGCACCTCGGGCTCGACGAGGGGACGCATGTGATCGGGACGTTCTGGATCCACAACGTCCAGAACTCCGGCATCGCCTTCGGGCTGTTCGCGAGCGCGACGGCCGAGGTGATCGTCCTCACCGGTATCGCGGTCGCCTGGATGCTCACGTACTTCGCGCGCTCGGGGGCGAAGCACCCGGTGCTCCCGGTCGCCCTCGGCCTCGTCACCGGCGGGAGCCTCTCGAACCTCGTCGACCGCGTCCGGCTCGGCTACGTGACCGACTTCCTCGACTTCCGTTACTGGCCGGCGTTCAACCTCGCCGACAGCTTCATCGTGATCGGGGTCGGGATCCTGATCGCGGCGCTGCTCGCCGCGGACAGCGAGCCGCGGCGCCCGCGCAGGTTCCGTGACGCGGCTGCGCGTCACTGACGACGCGGCAGGCTCGCGGCTCGACCGCTACCTCGCGGGACTGCCGGAGATCGGCTCTCGCGCGGCGGCGGAGCGGCTGCTCGACTCGGGCTCGGTGCTCGTCGACGGCCAGCCGCGGGCGAAGAGCCACCGGCTGGAGGGCGGGGAGGAGCTGGAGCTCGAGCTGCCCGAGCCCGCGCCGGAAACGCTCGTCCCCGAGCCGCTCGACGTCCCGGTCGCGTGGGAGGACGAGCACCTGCTCGTCGTCGACAAGCCGGCCGGGCTCGTCGTCCATCCGGCGCCCGGCCACGCGAGCGGCACGCTCGTCCACGGCCTGCTCGACGCCGGCGCAGAGGGCGGCGACGACGACCGGCCCGGGATCGTGCACCGGCTCGACCGCGACACCTCCGGCCTGCTCGTCGTCGCGCGCTCGGACGATGCGCACGCGCGGCTGCAGGAGCTGGTCCGCGAGCGCGCGCTCACGCGCGAGTACCTTGCGCTCGTCGCCGGCCGGCCGCGCTCGCGCCGCGGGACGATCGACGCACCGATCGGCCGCGACCGCCACGACCGGCTCCGCCACTCGCTCGACACCGACAGCCCGCGCGAGGCGGTGACGCACTTCGAGGTCGAGGAGCTCCTGGCGGCGCATGCGCTCCTCCGCGTCCGGCTCGAGACCGGCCGCACGCACCAGATCCGCGTCCACCTCGGGGCGATCGACCTCCCGGTCGCGGGCGACCCGCTGTACGGGAAGCCCGGCGACCTCGGCCTCGAGCGGCAGTTCCTCCACGCGACGCGGCTTGCGTTCGAGCACCCGTTCACCGGCGAGGAGGTCGACGTCTCCTCGCCGCTGCCGCCCGACCTCGAGGCGGCGCTCGCGGAGGCGCGCGGCTGAGGACGTTCGCCGCGTTCCGCCGCGCCTGGGAGCCGCCGCGCGAGGGCGAGCGGCACCCGGCGATCGAGGAGTTCGTCGAGACGCGGCTCGCCCGCTACGCCGACGACCGCGACTTCCCGGGGCGCGAAGGCACGTCGCGCCTCTCGCCGCTGATCGCCTCGGGCGAGGTCATGATCGCCGACTGCGCCGCCGCGGCGCTCGCCGCGCCGCCGTCCAGAGGCCGCGAGAAGTGGCTGGACGAGCTCTGCTGGCACGACTGGTTCGAGCACGTGAAGGTCGGCGGGCTGGACGCGCCGCGGCTCGAGCCGCGCTGGGACACATCCGGCGAGCGGTTCGAGCGCTGGCGCGACGGGACGACCGGCTTCCCCCTCGTCGACGCCGGGATGCGCGAGCTCGCCGCGACCGGCTGGATGCACAACCGCGCCCGCATGGTGACCGCGAGCTTCCTCGTCAAGCACCTCCACCTCGACTGGCGCCTCGGCGAGGGCTGGTTCGCCGAGCGGCTCGTCGACTACGACGCGGCCCAGAACGAGGGCAACTGGCAATGGGTGGCCGGGACCGGGATCGACGCGCAGCCGTGGTTCCGCATCCTCAACCCGGAGCGCCAGCGGGAGCGGTTCGACCCCGACGGGACGTACTGCGGCCGCTGGCTGCCGGAGTGGGGGACGGACGGGTATCCGGCGCCGATGCTCGACCTCGCCGCCGAGGCGGCCGAGGCGAAAGAGCGGTTTCGAGCGGCCTCCCGCTAAGCTTCCCGGGTTCCTGTCCCGACTCCCCGGCGGTTCAGCCGTGGCGCGGGTGCCGTCTCCTGCGGACGGTGCGCCCCGAGCCCCGCCGGCGCAAGACCACCAACAAGAAACGGAAGGAGCTTCCATGGCAGTCTCCATGCGCGAGCTGCTGGAGGCCGGAGTCCACTTCGGCCACCAGACGCGTCGCTGGAACCCGAAGATGCGCCGCTACATCTTCGCCGAGCGCGGCGGCATCTACATCATCGACCTCACGCTGACGTCCGAGCTGCTCGGCGAGGCGCAGCAGTTCCTGCGCAACGTCGGCGAGCGCAACGGCACCGTCCTGTTCGTCGGGACGAAGAAGCAGGCGCAGGACGCGGTCAAGGACGAGGCGAGCCGCGTCGGCATGCCGTACGTCAACCACCGCTGGCTCGGCGGGCTGCTCACCAACTGGCGGACGATGTCCGACCGGATCGAGCGCCTGCACGAGATGCGCCGCCTGCGCGACGA
Organism: Actinomycetota bacterium; assembly: GCA_019236545.1. GTDB lineage: Bacteria > Actinomycetota > Thermoleophilia > Gaiellales > Gaiellaceae > Palsa-739. The sequence continues at coordinate 4,904 of JAFAIV010000220.1, forward strand.
GGGCCAGCTCGACCTGCTCCCCGCGAAGGAGCGCATCGCGATGGCCGGCGAGCTCGAGAAGCTCGAGCAGAACCTCGGCGGCGTCGCTGACATGCGCCGCCAGCCGGACGCGATCTTCATCATCGACCTGAAGAAGGAGGCGCTTGCCGTCCGCGAGGCGCGCCGCCTCGGCATGCCGGTCGTCGCGCTCGTCGACACGAACTGCGACCCGGACGACGCCGACTACGTCATCCCGGGCAACGACGACGCGATCCGCTCGTGCTCGCTGATCGCCCGCGCGGTCGCCGACGCGATCCAGGAGGGCAAGCAGAAGGTCGCGCCGCGCGAGATGCAGCGCGAGCCGGAGAAGCCGGCCGCCGAGGAGCCGTCCGTGCCGCAGGGCGACACGGAGGTCGTCGAGCCCGCCGCCGCGGTCGAGCCCGTCACCGAGGACGTTCCCGAGGAGGTGCAGGCCTGATGGCGACCGCAGAGATCTCGGCCCAGCTCGTCCGCGAGCTGCGCGAGCGCACGGGCGCGGGGATGATGGACTGCAAGCGCGCCCTGCAGGAGACGAACGGCGACATGGAGGCGGCGATCGTCCTCCTGCGCGAGAAGGGCATGGCCCAGGCCGCCAAGCGCGCCGACCGGGCCACGACCGAGGGCGCCGTCGGCTATATCCTCGCCGAGGACGGCTCGAAGGGCTCGATGGTCGCGATCGGGTGCGAGACCGAGCCGGTCTCGAAGAGCGACGAGTTCCAGGCCTACGCGACGAAGGTGCTCCAGGCCGTCCACGCCGACGGCATCGACGCCGCCTCGTCCCTCGAGGCCGAGCGCGTCGACCTCTCGGCGAAGCTCGGCGAGAACATCGTCGTCGCCGGGGCCGCGCGGTTCCAGCCGCTCGAGAACGGCCGTCTCGCGGCGTACGTTCACCCGCCCGCGAACAAGCTCGGCGTGCTCGTCAACCTCCGCGGCGGCGACGACGAGCTCGGCCGCAAGCTCGCGATGCACATCGCGGCGTCGAACCCGCAGTGGATCTCCCGCGAGGACGTCCCCGCGGACGCGCTCGCGGCCGAGCGCGAGATCTACGCCAACTCCGACGAGGTGCAGTCGAAGCCCGAGCAGGCGCGTGAGAAGATCGTCGAAGGCATGCTGAACAAGCGGTTCTTCGCGGAGCGGGGCGGCGTCCTCGTCGACCAGCCGTGGATCCACGACGGATCGGCGACGGTCGGCAAGGTCCTCGCCGACGCGGGAGCCGAGGTGCTCGAGTTCGAGCGCTTC
>JAFAIV010000399.1 GCA_019236545.1 Actinomycetota bacterium
CGGCGTCGACGGGGCGTACGACGGGCTGCCGATGCGGGAGCTCGCGCTCGTCACCGTCGCGGTCGACGAGCCGGACGAGAACGACCCGCTGATCCTGACGCTGGCCGACCCGGACTGGCTCGCCTGGATGCACGACAACTTCACGCTGCCGGACGACGTCGCCGAGCTCGGCGGCGCGCGCAGCTACGGGGCGCGACTGCGCGACTACGGCGGCCGCGACCAGATGGCATGGGTCGCGGAGCGGCTCCGCTCCGACCCTGCGACCCGCTCGGCGACGATCACGACCTTCGAGCCGCTGTCGGACACGACGTACATCCCGTGCGTCTCGATGCTCGACTTCTGGCGGCCGCGCAGGGAGGAGGTCGACCTCGTCGTCTACGCGCACAGCCTCGACTTCGGCAAGAAGGCGTACGGCAACCTCGTGGAGCTGGCGCGCCTGCAGGCGGAGGTCGCGGCGGGCGTCGGCGCACCCGTCGGGTCGCTCGTCGTCCACGTGAAGTCGGCGCACGTCTACGAGCCGGAGCTGGAGGCGATGGCGCGTCTGGTCGAGACGCGTCGGCAGCGGACGGCTGTGGGCGATTCGTGAACCTTTAGCCCGGAAGGACATCTGGCGCGGGGCGGGTCCGGCGCCTAGCCTCGACGCCATGACCGCACTCCTCCTCGCCGAGCCCGAGCCGTCCGCCAGGAGCTTCCTCGAGCGGCAGCTCGCGAGCGACGGCTTCGACGTCCTCTCCTTCTCGAGCCCCGACGAGCTGCCGCGCGCCGCCGAGCCCGACGTTCTCGTCCTCGGCGACGCTGCCGCGCTCGACCGCTGCGTCGTCCCCGATTGTCCCGTGATCGTCCTCGGCGACGCGGACCCGGAGGCGCGCGTGCGCGCGCTCGCCCGTGCGGACGACTACCTCTCGCGGCCGTTCCTCTACGAGGAGCTCGTCGCGCGGATCCACGCGCTCCTGCGCCGGCGACCGCCGCGCGCGGAGACGCTCGACCTCGGCGAGCTCGTCGTCGACCGCTCCGCGCGGCGCGTCGTCGCGCGCGGCCGCGAGCTCGCGCTCGCCGGGAAGGAGTACGCACTGCTCGTGAAGCTCGCGGAGGAGCCCGACCGCGTCTTCACACGCGAGCAGCTCCTGCGCGACGTCTGGGGCTACCGGACGTTCGTTCCGGGGACGCGGACGCTCGAGTCCCACGCGTCGCGCGTCCGGCGCAAGCTCGCCGAGGCCGGTCTCGACGGCTGGGTCGTGAACACCTGGGGTGTGGGCTACAAGCTGCGGCCGTTCACCGCCTGAGCGACGCCGTCCGGGGCGCCTGCGAGCATCGCGCCCATGATGCTCTTCGTCTCGATCACGAAGCACAACGGGATCCGTCTCGCTGAGCTCGGCTTCGCGCTCTCGGCCGTCGCCGGGGCGTTCTTCCTCTTCGGCGGGATGACCCCGTTCATGCGCCGCGGCGGCATGGCGCTCGGCGGGCTCGCGCTGCTCATCGGCGGCGTCCTGCTCGTCGTGGCCACCCGCTGGGGCCACTTCGGCTGATCAGCGCCGTTCGGCGAGCCGGTAGCGGCCGTTCGTGAACCGGTAGAGGTCCTCGATCTCGCCGTGACGGCTGCGTCCGCGGTTCTCGAACCGCACGGTGACCGTGCCGGGGCCGATCGTGACCGTGTCTCCGGGGAAGGAGGCGAGCGGCAGGAACCGGCCGCTTTCGACGCGGTAGATCCACGTCGTCGCGCCGATCGACGGCGTCGCCCAGAGCTGGAACGCGACCTCCTCGTGGCGGCCGTCGCTGAAGCGGCCGGCCTCGACGAAGCCGACCGAGTTCCCGCACATCGCTCCTGCGACCCGCCGGTCGGCGACGACCTTGCCCGTCGCGTTCGCGACGAGCGCCATCCGCCAGCTCGCGCCCTCGAGCCCGCACCAGCCGCCGCCCGCCCGGTCGGTGTAGACCGCGAACCAGTCGGGGCCGCTCCGAGCCCAGCCCGCGACCCGGCCGTGGAGCGCGTCCAGCACGGGAGCGGGGACGGTCGTCGCCGCCGCGGCCGTCGCGGCGCAGAGGATCGCAGCGAGAAGGGCGGCGGCACGCACTGCTAGAGGATCGCGCCCTCGAGCCGCAGCAGCCACTCCTTCCGCGGCAGGCCGCCGCCGTAGCCGGTCA
>JAFAIV010000045.1 GCA_019236545.1 Actinomycetota bacterium
CCGCGGTAGATCGGGCCGATCGCGTCGAGCATCGCGGCCGTCGCCTCGTTCGACGCGCGCGTCTCCACCTCGGCCTCGGTCACGCCCGGCCGCGTGTAGCGCTGGAGGAGCGTGTGCGCGAGGTTGCCCCAACGGCAGCTCTCGCGCAGCAGCGCGAGCTCGGCCTCGCTCTTGATCGCCATCTGGTCCTCGACGAGGTCGGCCACCTGCGTCCACTCGCCGAGACCGGGGCCGCGGTAGCCGAAGACCCACGGGTAGCCGTCGTGGTCGGCTCCGAGCCTGCCGGAGACGCCGAGCGCCGAGAGGAGGTCGCGCAGCGCCTCCATCGGATGGCGGTCCCCCGGATACTCGTCGTAGTCGACGACCTCCTCGACAGCCGTGTTCGCCTCCGCGTGCTCCAGCTCGAGCCGCGGCACGAGCATGCCGCCGCGGCCGCCGCTCGTCAGCACGAACGCGATCGGCCGCTCGGTCGGGATGAAGTGGAAGCCGCTGTAGTAGAGGACGTAGTGCGGATCGAACAGCACCGCGCCCCAGAGGCCGCGAGCCTCGACCGCCGCCGCGAACGCGGCCCTGCGCGCCGCGAACTCCGCCTCCGAGATCCTCATGCCGCCGCTTCGTCCCGCAGCCGCTCGCGCCAGACGGGGTCGTTGTCGCGCAGCCGGCGCACGCGCTCCGCGACCGGCGGGTGCGTGACGAAGAGCGCCGCCAGGCCGCGCTCGAGGAACGGGTTCACGGTGTAGAGCGGCTCCGTGGCCGGCGAGCCGGCGAAGTCGACGAGCTCGGCTGCCTGCTCCATCCGGATGAGCGCGTCGGCCAGGCCGTGCGGCGAGCCGGTGAGCCGCGCGGCGTACGCGTCGGCCTCGAACTCGCGCTTCGGCGAAAGGACGAGGTGGACGCACGCCGCGGCGACGGGCCCGAGGAGGAAGAGGAGCGCGCGCTCCAGCATCCCGCCGAGCCGGCTCGCCTCGAGGAGCGTCCCCGCGAGCACGACCGCGGACGTCTGCACCTGCACGTCGTGCAGGCGGATGTGGGCGAGCTCGTGCGCGAGGACGCCCTCCAGCTCGGCGGGGGTGCACGCGCCGACGCAGCTCGCGGTCAGCGCGAGCGACGACGAGCGGACACCGCGGCCGGTCGCGAGTGCGAGCGGCGGCCCGTCCGGAATCAGGTGGAGCTTCGGCTTCGCGACGCCGGCGACGGCGGCCAGCCGCTCGACCGTCGAGTGGAGGAGCGGCGCCTCGGCGAGCGGCAGCTCGCGCGCGCCGACCATCCCAAGCACGACGCGGTCGAACGTCCAGTAGGCGCCGCCGACGAGCAGGAGCGCGCAGAAGACGAAGATCGAGAGCAGCCGGACGCCGTCGAGCGCCCAGCCGACGAACGCGAAGACAGCGACGACGGCGGTCGCGATCAGCCAGGTCTTGGCGAGGTTCCGCGCTGCGACGATCGTGCGCACGACAGCGCGCTACGGCTCGTCGTCGCCGCGGTCCTCGTCGGGCCCGTCGTCCTCGAGCAGCCCGCGGGGCGGCCAGTCCTCGTTCTGCGGTGCGTCGCAGCGGCTGGAGCAGTGGAGCGAGGCGATGTTCTGGAGCGGGACGAGGATGTGCCCGTTCAGCTCGATGTGGGCGACCTCGTCGACGTAGCAGTACGCGGTGAGCACGCCCTCCTGGTACTCGCCGCCGAAGAGGGCGACCTCGACCTGCTCGCCCTTGTACTTGCTCGTGTAGTCCTCCACCCGCGGCTCAGTCTATCGCCCTGAAGACGCCCTCCTCGTGGGCGACGAGCCAGCGCCCGCAGTTCTCGACGACCGGCTCGGCGAAGCCCTGGACCGCGGCCTGGACGCGGCGCAAGGAGCCGCCGTGCGTGACGACGAGGACGGTGTCGTCCGGGTGGAGCTCGCAGATGCGGCGGAGGGCGGCGAGCGTCCGGTCGCGGTGCGCCTCGGTCGACTCGCCCTCGTACTCGACCTGCTCGCGCTCGCCGGCGGTGAGGCCTTCCCAGTTGCCCCAGCTCTTCTCGCGGAGGCCGGTATCGAACTCGACGGGGAGGCCGAGGCGGGCGGCGACGATCTGTGCGGTCTCGCGCGCGCGGGCGAGATCGCTCGACCAGATCGCGTCGATCCGCTCGCCGGCGAGCTCCTCCGCGAGCCTCGCTGCCTGGCGCCGCCCGAACTCGTTCAGCGGCCGGTCGGTGTGCCCCTGGAGCCGCCCCTCGGCGTTCCAGTCGGTCTCGCCGTGGCGTACGAGCAGGAGCGTGGTCACCTCTGGCTAGGGTAACGAGCCGATGGACCTCGACCTGCGCGACCACGTCTGCCTGATCACCGGCTCCACCGGCGGGATCGGCGCCGAGACGGCGGAGCTCCTGCGCGCCGAGGGCGCCGTCGTCGTCACGACCGGCCGCAGCGGCGGCGACATCCCGGCCGACCTCTCGCGCGCGGGCGAGCCCGAGCGCGTGGTGCGCGAGGCGATCGAGCGGCACGGTCGGCTCGACGTGCTCGTGAACAACGTCGGCGGAACGGAGATCCGCAAGCTCGAGGACCTCACGGACGACGACTGGCAGGCGTCGTTCGAGATCAACCTCATGTCGGCGATCCGGGCGACGCGCGCGGCGCTGCCGCACATGCGGGAGCGCCGGTCGGGATCGATCGTGAACGTCTCGTCGACCGCGGCAAAGCGGCCGTCCACGGGGATGCCGGACTACTCGGTGATGAAGGCCGCGATGCTGTCGTTCTCCCGGCTCGTCGCCGACCTGTACGCGAAGGACGGTGTCCGCTGCAACGCCGTGACGCCCGGGCCGACCGCGACGCAGGCGTGGCTCGGCGACGGCGGCCTCGCCGACCAGCAGGGCGACAGGGACGAGGTGCTGGCGAAGGTCGGCGCGGGGAGGCCGCTCGGGCGGCTTGCGCAGCCGGGGGAGATCGCGGCGGTGATCGCGTTCCTCTGCTCGCCGCGGGCGAGCTACGTCACCGGTGCCGCGTGGAGCGCCGACGGCGGCAGCGTCCCGATCATTCTCTGAACAGGACGCTGATGCTCTCGCGGGCGTGGATGCGCTTGATCGCCTCCGCGAACAGCCCCGCGACAGAGACGACCTCGACCTTCGGGCCGGGCGGGTGCGGGTGGTTCTCGACGGTGTCGGTCACGATCAGGCGCTCGATCGGGCTCGCGGCGAGCTTCGCCGTGGCGTCGCCCGAGAAGAGGCCGTGCGTGACTGCGGCGACGACCGTCCGCGCGCCGCGCTCGACCAGGCGCTCCGCCGCCTCCACGAGCGTCCCGCCGCTCGCGGCGAAGTCGTCGACGAGGACGGCGTCGCGACCCTCGACGTCGCCGAGCAGCCCGAAGACGTCGGCCTTCTCGTCGTGACCGCTGCGCGTCTTGTCGGCGAGCGCGAACCCGGCTCCGAGTCGCCGCGCGAAGCGGCGCGCCATCTTGGCGTAGCCCGCGTCCGGCGAGACGATCACGGGACTGGCGAGGCCGAGCCCACGGATCGCCTCCACGAGCACGGGCATCGCGTAGAGGTCGTCCACCGGCGCGCGGAAGAAGCCCTGGATCTGCGGCGCGTGCAGGTCCATCGCAACGACCCGGTCGGCGCCCGCGGCCTCGATCGCGTCCGCGATCACCCGCGCCCGGATCGACACGCGCGGCTCGTCCTTCTTGTCGCCCTTGCCGTAGGCGAAGTAGGGGACGACGGCCGTCACCGAGGCGGCGCTCGCGCGGCGGGCGGCGTCGAGCCAGAAGAGCAGCTCGACGACGTTGTCGTTCGCGGGGTAGACCGTCGACTGGACGACGTAGACGTCGCGGCCGCGGACGTTCTCGAGCAGCCGGACGAAGAGCGTGCCCTCGGCGAAGCGGATCGTCTCGGCCTCGGCGGGCTTCACGCCGAGCTCGGCGCAGATCGCGGCGCCGAGGCGAGGGCTGCCGGAGCCGCAGACGACGGCGGGCTGGTCGGTGGGGCGGCGGCGCAGGCGCACGGCGCGAGTATCGCCGCTTCCGGCCACTTCCCGCCCTCCGAGGAGCGGGCTAGATTGGCCGTGTGTCGCCCGAGATCGCCGGACAGGTCGCCGACTCCTTCGCGGAGGCGGTGCGCGAGCACGAGGAGCGCTGGCTCTCGCCGCTCGCGGTGCGCTCGTACGAGACGCGCGGCCGCAACCTCCCGGAGGACGAGTGCCGCCTGCGGACGCCGTTCCAGCGCGACCGCGACCGCATCGTCCACTCGAAGGCGTTCCGGCGGCTCCGCCACAAGACGCAGGTCTTCGTCGATCCCGAGGGCGACCACTTCCGGACGCGCCTCACCCACACGCTCGAGACCGCGGGCATCGCGCGCGGCGTCGCGCGTGCGCTGCGCCTCAACGAGGACCTCGTCGAGGCGATCGGGCTCGGCCACGACCTCGGCCATCCGCCGTTCGGGCACGCCGGCGAGCAGGCGCTCGACGAGCTTCTCCGCGAGCTCGGCCGCCCAGGCTTCCGCCACAACGAGCACTCGCTCCGGGTCGTCGAGCGGCTCGAGCGCGACGGGCGAGGCCTGAACCTGACCTGGGAGGTGCGGGACGGCATCCTCAAGCACACCGGCGACGTGGAACCGGAGACGCTCGAGGGGAAGATCGTCCGCATCGTCGACCGCGTCGCCTACATCAACCACGACATCGACGACGCCGTCCGCGCCGGGCTGCTCGCGCCGGGAGACCTGCCCGCGGACGAGATAGCCGTCCTCGGCGACACCGGCTCGCGGCGGATCGACCGGCTCGTCCACGACCTCGTCGAGGAGTCGGCGAAGGCGGGCGACATCGTCCAGAGCGACGAGGTCGGCGAGGCGATGCTCGCCCTGCGCGCGTTCATGTTCGAGCGCGTCTACCTGCGCCAGGACCACGCGCCGATCCGCGCAACCGTCCGGCACATCTTCGGCCACCTCGTCGAGCGCCGCGGCATGGAGATCGAGGAGGCGACCGACTACCTCGCGGGCATGACCGACCGCTTCGCGCTCGCGTACGAGTCGGAGACCGCGTAGATGGCTCGGATCAAGGACGCCTCCGTCGAGCAGGTGAAGGCGGCGGCGGAGATCCTGCCGCTCGTCGAGGACCACGTGCGGCTCCGGAAGGCGGGCGGGACGTACAAGGGCCTCTGCCCGTTCCACCAGGAGCGGACGCCGAGCTTCACGGTCTCGCCGGCGCGCGGCACGTTCAAGTGCTTCGGCTGCGGCGAGGGCGGCGACGCGATCTCCTTCGTCCGGAAGCTCGAAGGCGTCGACTTCATCGGCGCGATCGAGCTGCTCGCGCAGCGGTTCGGGATCGAGCTCGAGTACGAGGAGTCGTCGCCGGAGGAGGAGCAGAAGCGGCGGCGCCGCGACCGGCTCCGAAGCCTGCTCGAGCGGGCGACCGGCTTCTACGAGCGCGTCCTCTGGGACTCCGACCAGGGCGCCGGCGCGCGCGAGTACCTGGCGTCGCGCGGGCTGGGGGAGGAGGTCTGCCGCGCGTTCCGGCTCGGCTACGCGCCCGGCGGCGGGACGCTCGTCCAGCGAGCCGGCCGCGAGGGCTACACGCGCGAGGAGCTGCTGGCAGCGGGCCTCGCCAACCGGCGCGGCAACGACTACTTCCAGAGGCGCATCGTCTTCCCGCTCGCGGACCGGCGCGGCGAGGTGCGCGGCTTCCAGGCGCGCAAGCTCCACGACGACGACCCGCTGCAGGCGAAGTACGTCAACTCGCCGGAGAGCGAGCACTTCCGCAAGGGCGACCTGCTCTACGGGCTCGACCTCGCCCAGCGCGCGATCGCGAAGGGCGACCGGGCCGTCGTGGTCGAGGGGAACACCGACGTGATCGCGCTGCGGCAGGCCGGGTTCGAGCCGGTCGTCGCATCGATGGGGACGGCGCTGACCGAGGCGCAGCTCCGCGACCTCGCGCGGCTGACGAAGCGGCTCTACCTCTGCTTCGACGCCGACGCCGCCGGCCAGGAGGCGACGCTGCGCGGGATGGAGCTCGCCGTGCGGCAGGGGTTCGCCGTCAAGGTCGTGACGCTGCCGCCGGGGACGGATCCCGCCGACGATCCCGCCGCGTTCGAGCGGCAGCTGGCCGATCCGGTCAGCTACCCGGTGCACCGCGTCCGGCTCGAGCACGCGAAGGCGCCGGACAAGGAGTCGGCGTTCGCCTCGATCCGGGCCTTCCTGACCTCGCT
>JAFAIV010000108.1 GCA_019236545.1 Actinomycetota bacterium
TGCCGCGGCACCCCCGTCACGCGGCGCCACGTACGGAGGTACGAGGTCGGGTCGACGGCGCCGTCGTAGCCGAGGTCGACGAGCCCGGCCGGGTGGATCTCGAAATGCAGGTGCGGCGGCGTCCCCTCGGCGTCGCCGGTGTCGCCGACGAAGCCGAGCACGTCGCCCGCGTGGACGAGCGCGCCGTCGACCCCGAACGACGAGTAGCCGGAGAGGTGTGCGTAGTAGAACTCGTTCCCCTCGCCGTCGCGGAGCCAGAGCCGCCAGCCGCCGAGCGGGTTCCAGCCGACGGAGAAGACGACGCCGCTCGCCGCGGCGAGGACCGGCGTCCCGACCGGCGCGAAGATGTCGTCCCCGTGGTGCCAATCGCCGGCGACGTCGCCGCGGAGCGCGCCGAACGTGTCCGCCGGCGGCGCGGCGCCGAGCACGGGGAGCACGCGATCCCCGCCGCCCAAGGCCGGCGTCACGAGCGGCGGCACGCCGACCTTCGGCGCGGAGCTGTTCCCGGACGCGGTGAGCGCGAGCACGAGCGCCCCCGAGACCGCAACGGCGACGCCGAGAACGCGCAGACCCATGCGGAAAGGCTGTCAGCCGGACCGGTCGAGATGCTCGCGCGCGAACACGCGGAACCGCTGGCGCGCGTCATCGTCCGGCCCGATCGGCTCCTCGTCGGCGTACTCGGGCGAGGCGGCGACCTCCTCGGCGACGGCGCGCACCTCGCGCTCGATCGCCTGCCGGTGCGCAGGCTCCCGCAGCAGCGCGTCGATCCAGCTCTCCGAGCCGTCGTACTCCGGGATGTCGTGGTCGAACAGGAGCTGCCCGAGCAACAGGCCGGTGCGGATGTACGCGAACGTCTTGAACGCGAGGATCCGGCGCGGTGTCTCGACCCGCGCGGCCAGCGCGGGATCGTCCTGCAGGACGCGGTCGACGATCGAGCCGATCGGCTCGTCGACCAGCGGGATCCAGAGGTCGTCGAGGTCGGGCAAGACGCTCGCCATTATTGCCGCTTTTCCGATCGCCAAGCGATGCGCGGCCGGGCGCCTATCCTTCGGGCGTGGCCGCGACGGCTGACGCGCTGCTGGAGCGGCTCGCCTCGGAGCCGCGCAAGGCCGGCCTCTTCCTCGACTTCGACGGCGTCCTTGCCCCGATCGTCGCCCGGCCGCAGGACGCCGAGCCGCCGCCCGAGACGCGCGCCGAGCTGAACCGGCTCGTGGCGAAGTACGCGCTCGTCGCGGTCGTCAGCGGGCGCGCCGGGGAGGACGTCCGCGCGCGCGTCGGCGTCGAGGGGATCGTCTACGTCGGCTCGCACGGCCTCGAGCTCGACCCGCAGGCCGAGCGCTGGCGGCGGCGGCTCGGCGCGTTCGCCGCGGACGCCCCGTGGCCGGCCGCGCAGATCGAGCCGAAGGGCCTATCGGTCTCCTTTCACTTCCGGGACCGGGAGGACGAGGCCGAGGCGATCCGGGAGCTGGACGAGATCGCCGACACCGCCCGCGAGGAGGGATTCGTCGCCCGCTACGGGCGCAAGGTGCTCGAGGTCCTGCCCGCGACCGGGTCGAACAAGGGCACCGCCGTGCGCCACCTCCTGGGGGGCGCCGGTCTGACGCGCGGGCTCGCCGCCGGCGACGACACGACCGACCTCGACTCGTTCGCCGCCCTCGACGGCCTCGAGGTCGCGGTGCGGGTCGCGGTCGCGGACGCCGAGTCGCCCGCGCTGCTGCGCGAGTCGGCGGACGTCGTGCTCGCGTCGACGGGCGAGTTCCTGGAGCTGCTGCGGCGGCTCTAGGCCTTGTGCACGCGGACAGCGGTCCCGTAGGCACAGATCTCCGTCCACATCTGGCCCATCTCGGATGTGTCGAAGCGCATGGCGATGATGGCGTTCGCGCCCTTCGCCTCGGCCTCCTCGATCATCCGCGCCATGACCTCCTTGCGGCTGTCGACGAGCGCCTTCGTCATGCCCTTCAGCTCGCCGCCGAGGATCGACTTGAGGCTGGCGCCGATCTGCGAGCCGACGTTGCGCGAGCGCACCGTCAGGCCCATCACCTCGCCGTAGACCTCGTCGACCTCGTAGCCAGGGATGTCGTTCATCGTGGTGACGATCATCGGTTGAGCACCTCCCATGCGCGGCGCACGTCGGCCTCGGTCGTCCGCGCATTGCCGATCGCGAGCCGGAGGACGTAGCGCCCGTCGAGTTTCGTGTGGGAGATGAAGATCTCACCCGACGCGTTCGCGCGCGTCAGGATCTCCTCGTTCTCCTCGTCCGTGCCTTTCCGCCGGAAGACGACGAGCGAGAACCGCACCGGCGCGCACAGCTCCCAGTCGTCGCTCCCCTCGACCCACGAGGCGAACAGCCGGGCGAGGCGGACGTGCTCGCGGAGGATCGCGCGCAGCCCTTCCGCGCCGTAGCAGCGGAGGACGGCCCAGAGCTTCAGCGAGCGGAAGCGGCGGCCGAGCGCCGGGCCGTAGTCGGAGAGCGCGAACGCGTCGTCGGGCGTGCGCAGGTACTCCGGCGTCAGCGTGAACGCCTGCCGGAACTCCTCCGGCCGCGACGTCCACAGGAGCGAGCAGTCCATCGGCACGAGCAGCCACTTGTGCGGGTTGATGACGAGCGAGTCGGCGAGCTCGACGCCGTCCTGCGACCAGCGCTCCTCCTCGCAGATCCACGAAGGCCCCGCGTACGCCGCATCCACGTGCAGCCACGCGCCCTCCGCGTGCGCGCGCTCGGCGAGCTCGCGCACCGGGTCGACCGACGCGAACGACGTCGTGCCGACGGTGGCGACGACCGCGGCGACGTCCGAGAGGTCGAGACCGCCCGTCCGCATCGCGAGCGATTCGTCGGCCGGGATCTTCCGCAACTCCATTCCGAGCATCCGGACGTCCTTCTCCACCGACGAATGCGCGTGCTCGGAGCAGACGACGACGTTGCGGCCGGTGACGTGCCGCGCCGCGATCAGCGCCGCGAGCGTGGAGGTGGAGGCCGTGTCCTCGATGTGGCCGTGCCAGCCCTCCGGGAGGCCGAGCAGCTGCCGCACCCAGTCGACGACCCGCAGCTCGAGCTCGGTCGAGGCGGGCGACGCGCGCCAGACGATCGCGACCTGGTTCAGCGTCGCGGCCAGCAGCTCGGCGAGCACACCCGGCTCCGAGGCGGTCACGGAGAAGAATGCGAAGAAGCGCGGGCTCTGCCAGTTCGTGAGCGCCGGGACGATGAGCTCGTCGAGGTCGCGCAGGA
>JAFAIV010000113.1 GCA_019236545.1 Actinomycetota bacterium
GCGCTGCGGGACTCGCTCGAGCTCCTCCGCGACCTCGGCGTCGAGCCGACTGTCGGCCGCGTCTCCGGCGGCGGCGCGCGGAGCGAGCTCTGGCGGCGGATCGTCGCCTCCGTCCTCGACCTGCCGCTTGAGGTCACCGCCGCGGACGAGGGCTCGGCCTTCGGGGCGGCCCTGCTCGCGTTCCGGGACCCGCTCGCCGCGGCAGAGCGGCTCGTCCGCGTGGCCTCCCGCACCGAGCCGGACCCCGAGTGGGCCGCCGTCTATGCGGACAACTACGAGCGCTTCCGGCGGCTCTATCCGGCGCTCGCGCCGTTCGGCCGCGCCGACTGACGCGTCTGGGTCATTCCCTCGACGCGGGCCAGCCGATAAAACGAATTGCCTTGTCTGGCGACATCATCGAGCTCGACCCGACGTTCATCGACCGCCTCGCGGTGCCCGCCGGCGTGTGCGACACGGCGGGCCGGTTCCTGCACGCGAACGCCGCCGCGGAGCAGGGATCGGGGCGGACCGTCGGCGAGTTGCGGCACAAGCACGTCACCGAGATCGCGCCCGCCGAGACGCACGAGCACGTGCTCACGCAGTTCCGGCGCGCGGTCGACGGGGACGCCGCGGACTTCGAGACGGTCTTCCTCGACGGCCGAGGCAACCTGCACGGCCTGCGCGCCATCTTCCTTCCGATCATCGGCAAGGGCGGCGTCTCCGCAGTGCTGGGCCTTGGCTTCAGCGCGCCGGACGTCCCGGCGGATCCGCTCCCGTACGAGCAGCTCCCGCGGCTGACCCGCCGCCAGCGCGAGATCCTCGAGCTGATCGCAGCCGGTCACTCGACGGAGCAGATCGCCTCCCAGCTGACGCTCTCGACGGAGACGGTGCGGAACCACGTCCGCGGCATGCTGCGCGCGCTCGGCGCGCGGACGCGGGTCGAGGCCGTCGCGGTCGCGCGCCGCTTCGGCTACCTGGCGCCGCCGCTGCGGCGCGACTAGCCCGGCACGGGCGCGAGCTCGGGCTTCCGGCGCGCCACGCCGTCCGCCTCCGCCGCGGCCGCGACCGCCGCGGCGACGTTCGCGACGACGTCGCGGTTGAAGACGCTCGGGACGATGTAGTCCGCCGAGAGCTCGTCCGGCCCGATCACCGCCGCGATCGCGTGCCCGGCCGCGACCTCCATCGCCTTCGTGATCGAGGTCGCGCGGACGTCGAGCGCGCCGCGGAAGATCCCCGGGAACGCGAGCACGTTGTTGATCTGGTTCGGGTAGTCGCTGCGGCCGGTCGCGATCACCGCGGCGAGGCCGGCGATCTCCTCGGGCAGCACCTCGGGCGTCGGGTTCGCCATCGCGAAGACGATCGCGTCGTCGGCCATCGTCCTGATCCCCTCCACGGACACCGCGCCCGGCTGCGAGAGGCCGACGAAGACGTCCGCGCCGGCGAGCGCCTCGTCCGCGCTGCCGGTCTCGATCGGCGCCGTCGCCTCGGCGAAGCGGCGCTTCACGTCGGTCAGGTCTGTCCGTCCCGGATGGACGACGCCCTTCGAGTCGCAGCCGACGATCCGCCGGACGCCCGCCGCCATGAGCGTGTTCGAGACCGCGACGCCCGCGGCCCCGACGCCGGTGACGACGACCTTCACGTCCTCCACGCGCTTGCCGACGACGCGGAGCGCGTTGAGGAATGCGGCGAGGACGACGACCGCGGTCCCGTGCTGGTCGTCGTGGAAGACGGGGATGTCGAGGCTCGCGCGCAGCCGCTCCTCGATCTCGAAGCAGCGCGGCGCGGAGATGTCCTCGAGGTTGATGCCGCCGAACCCCGGCGCGATCGCCTCGACGGTGGCGACGATCTGGTCGACGTCCTTCGTCGCGAGCGCGAGCGGCCACGCGTCGACGCCGCCGAATTCCTTGAAGAGCAGGGCTTTCCCCTCCATGACGGGCATCGCGGCCTCCGGGCCGATGTCGCCGAGCCCGAGGACGGCGGTGCCGTCGGTGACGACCGCGACGGTGTTCCGCTTGACCGTGAGGTTCCACGCCTTCTCCGGGTCGTCGGCGATCGCGCGGCAGACGCGGGCGACGCCGGGCGTGTACGCCATCGAGAGGTCGTCGCGCGTCTTCACGGGCGCGTTCGCGTCCATGTGGATCTTCCCGCCGAGGTGGAGGAGGAAGGTGCGGTCGGAGACGGCCTCGACCTCGACTCCGGGGACGGCGCGGCAGGACGCGATGATCGCATCGGCGTGCGCGGCGTCGGTCGCGAGGACGGTGACGTCGCGGACCTTCGAGCCGGGCTCGACGCGGACGAGGTCGATCGCGTCGAGCAGGCCGCCGGCGTCCGCGATCTCGCGCGCGAGCGCGGCGAACGAGCCGGGGCTGTCCTCGAGCCGGACGCGCAGCGTGATGCTGAAGGAGGCGGAGTGGTGGCTCATGCGGGAGATCCTGCCGATTTCCGGCCGCTTCTTCTTCGGTAGTTGTCCGGCGTATGCTCCCGGCGATGACCGAGAAGCGGCGGACGACGCTCGAGGAGGCGCGCCGGGTCGGCGACGAGATCGGCGTCGACTGGAGCCGCTTCGACGTGGAGCAGTTCCGCGCCGGGATGGATGTCGAGTTCGAGCACGGCAGCCACGACCCGCAGACCGACGTCACGCACGACGACCCGATCGTGACCGGGAAGATCGCGCTCGCCCACATGAAGGAGTTCCCGGACTACTACGAGCGGCTCGAGCGGATGGAAGCCGAGGCCGAGCGCGAGTGGGCCGACAAGGGCGGCTGACGCTCTCGTCAGCCGGGGAATGAGGCTCCGAACACTCGCGCGACCGCGGCCGTCCGTGTGTGAACGTCGAGCTTCGCGAAGACGTTCTCGAGGTGCTTCCTGACCGTGTGCGGCGAGATCCAGAGGATGCGCGCGAGCTCGCCGTTCGTCCGGCCCTGCGCCACGAGGGAGAGGATCTCGAGCTCGCGTGGCGAGAGCCCGCTCGCATCGCCGGCGTAGGCGGCGCGCGCGGCCGCCCGGCGGAGCAGTTGCGCGACGTGCGGCGTGAGCACCTCGAGCACGGCGACGGCGCGGTCGTCGAAGTCGGACATGTGGTTGTCGAACTCGAGCCGCGCCGTGAACGCGCCGCGCGAGGCGAGCAACAGGCGGATCCAGTCCTTTCCGCCCAGCGGGCGGTCGATCCCGTGCCAGATTCCAGTCTGCCGCCATCTCCGCATCGACACGACGTCCGACCGCCGCACCGGACGGTTCGCGAACCGCATGGCGGGCTGCATCGGGTCTTCGCTCGCGTGCCGGCCGTCGAAGTGCAGCGCGACCTCGGCCGGAAACGCGCCGTCGACCGCGCGGTCGCCCCAGCCCCAGCGGAACTGCTTCCCGCCGGGACCGAGCTCCCAGTACCAGACGCCGTGCGCGCCGACGAGCGAGGCCAGCGACGCCTGGAGATGCGCGGGGAAAGCCTCGCCACCCTCGACCTCGCCCGCCTCGTGGAGGAAGCCGAGGATCCGGCGGTAGTCGGACTCCGCGATGCGGGTCACCGCCGAAGGATACGACGAACGTCGTATGGCCGCGGCGTGCGAGGGCCGCGATCCTCGACGCATCCACTCGAGGAGGAGATCGATGAAGCGTTGGCTCGTACTCGCAGCGATCGCGGCCGTCGCCGGCTCGGCCGGCCTCGCCTCCGCAGGCACCGAGCCGATCACCGCAGGCGTCGTCGGCACCGGCGTCCTCAC
>JAFAIV010000142.1 GCA_019236545.1 Actinomycetota bacterium
GCGTCGCCGTCAACTTCGTCATGCAGGGCTCGAACGCCGACATCATCAAGGTGGCGATGGTGGCGATCCACCGGCGCCTGCGGGACGAGGGCCGGTCGGCGCGGCTCGTCCTCCAGGTGCACGACGAGCTCCTCGTCGAGGCGCCGGACGCCGAGGTCTCCGCCGTGAAGGAGCTCGTCCGAGACGAGATGTGCTGCGCGTACCCGCTCGACCCGCCCCTCGCGGTGGACGTCGGTGTCGGCGAGTCGTGGGGCGACGCGAAGTCGTAACGCTGTCGTTACACCATTGCGGTATGATTACACCATGGCGTTGAACATCAAGGACGCCGAGACCGAGCGCCTGGCCGCCGAGGTCGCGGCGCTCACCGGCGAGTCCAAGACGGGGGCGATCCGCGTCGCGCTGCGCGAGCGGAAGCAGCGGCTTCGCCGCCAGCATCCCGGCTCCGACCGAGCGACGGAGCTCCGGCGCTGGCTCGCCGCCGAGGTCTGGCCGACGCTCCGGCGGGGCGAGCGCGGGCGCGCGCCGAGCCAGGAAGAGCAGGACGAGCTGCTCGGCTACGGCCCGTCGGGCGTGTGATCCTCGACACGTCGGCGATCCTCGCGGTGCTCTTCGACGAGCCCGACCGCGACGACTTCCTCGACAAGATCGCGGCCGCGGAGCAGATCGGCATCGGCGCCCCGACCGTCGTCGAGACCGCGATCGTCCTGACCGGGACGCGCGGTGACCGGGCCCGCGGGCAACTCGACGGATTCCTCGAGCGCGCCGACGCGGTCGTCATCTCGTTCGAGGACGTGCACTGGCGTCGCGCCCTCGACGCGTGGGCGCGCTTCGGCCGAGGCCGCCACGCCGCAGCACTCAACTTCGGCGACTGTCTCTCGTACGCCGTCGCCGCTGTCGCGGACGAGCCGCTGCTCTGCAAGGGCGACGACTTCGCCCGGACCGACCTGCAGCTCGCCTAGACCCCGTCCGGCAGCGAGTCCGGGACGATGCCGAGCCCCTTGCGGAGCTCCTCGATCAGCGCCTGCGCCTGGTCGAGCAGCGCCGCGAGCGGGGCGAGCTCGTCGCGCGGCACCTCGACGGTCACGCGGACGGGCGAGCGGGCCGAGGACGACAGCGCGAGCGAGTCCTCGCCGTCGCGGCGCAGCGCCGTCAGGTCGAGGTACTCGTCCCGCGCGAGCCGCATCCCGGGGGCGAAGCGCGAGTCGGCCTCGCGGATCCGCTGCGCGAGGACGCCGGGGTAGTGGCCGGGGACGTGCACCGTTGCTCCGCTCCCCGCCAGCCCGACCGCGACCGACCAGCGCGCGTACCCTGGCTCGTGCCGGTCGTGCCGCAGGACGGCGACGACGACGGACTCCGTCTCGCCGATCGGGTAGCGCTCCTCCACGGATCCTCAGCCTAGGCCAACTTCCCGCCCCGGCGGGCGTCTGAGCGAGCAGGGCTATACTGACCCGCTCTTATGGCAAACGAAACGATCAACGACCCGCGGCTCGAGGAAGGCGTCTGGACGACAGGTCCCGACGGCGAGCTGATTCCGGACTACGAGTCGACCTTCCCGACCATCGAGGAAGGGCAGGTCGTCAACGGCACCGTCGTCCGCGTGGACAAGGACGAGGTGCTCGTCGACATCGGCTACAAGTCGGAGGGCGTGATCCCCGTCTCCGAGCTGTCGATCCGGCGCTCGGTGAACCCCGCCGACGAGGTCTCCGTCGGCGACGAGATCGCGGCGCTCGTGATGACGAAGGAGGACGCCGAAGGCCGGCTGATCCTCTCGAAGAAGCGGGCCCGCTTCGAGATCGCCTGGAAGGCGATCGAGACGGCGCACGAGAACGGCGACCCGGTGACGGGGCGCGTGATCGAGGTCGTCAAGGGCGGCCTGATCCTCGACCTGGGCGTGCGCGGCTTCCTGCCGGCGTCGCTCGTCGACATCCGCCGCGTGCAGGACCTGGACGAGTTCATGTCCCAGGAGCTGCAGTGCAAGGTCATCGAGCTCAACCGCTCGCGCAACAATGTCGTGCTCTCCCGCCGCGCCGTGCTCGAGGAGGAGCGCAAGGAGCAGCGGCAGAAGATCCTCGACCGCCTCAACCCGGGCGACGTCGTCGAGGGCACGATCTCCAACATCGTCGACTTCGGCGCGTTCGTCGACCTCGACGGCATGGACGGCCTGATCCACATCAGCGAGCTGTCGTGGAGCCACGTCAACCATCCGTCCGAGGTGCTCGAGATCGGGCAGACCGTCAAGGTCAAGGTGCTCGACATCGACCGCGAGCGCCAGCGGATCTCGCTCGGCTTGAAGCAGACGCAGACGGACCCGTGGCAGCAGGTGCTCGAGAGCTACCAGGAGGGCGACGTCGTCCAGGGCGTGGTGACGAAGGTCGTCACGTTCGGCGCCTTCGTCGAGATCCTCCCGGGCGTCGAGGGCCTCGTCCACATCTCCGAGCTCGCGCAGCACCACGTCGAGAACCCGCGCGAGGTCGTCTCGCAGGGCGACACGGTGAACGTCCGCATCCTCGAGGTCGACGCCGAGCGGCGCCGGCTCTCCCTCTCGCTCAAGCGGGTGGAGGACGGGATGCAGGTGCAGCCGAAGCCGGGCGAGGACGCGCCGCCGCCGGCGCTCGACCTCTCCGAGGACGTCTTCTCGGACGAGCCTGCGGCTGCGGTCGCGACCGAGGAGCCGGAGCTCGCCGAGGAGCCGGAGGCCGAAGAGGAGGCTCCCGTCGCCGCCGAGGTGGAGGCTCCGGAGCCCGAGGCCGCCGCGGACGAGCCCGAGCCGGAAGCCGAAGCCGAGCCCGAGTCCGACTAGCCATGGGGCGGCCGCTCGCGGTCGCGATCACGGGGGGAATCGCGGCGGGGAAGAGCGAGGCGCTCGCCGCCTTCGCGCGCCACGGCGCGGCGACGGCGTCGAGCGACGAGCTCGTCCACCGGCTCTACCGCGAGGACGACGGCCTGAAGGCCGCCGTCCGCGACCGGTGGGGCGACCGCGTCTTCGCCGCGGACGGCGAGGTCGACCGGGCTGAGATCGGCCGGATCGTCTTCGCCGACCGCGGTGAGCTCGACTGGCTCGAGCGCGAGCTCCATCCGCGCGTCCGCGCCGCGGTGGACCGGTGGGTGGCCGCGCAGACGGCCGACGTCGCCGTCGTCGAGGTGCCGCTCCTGTACGAGACCGGCGGCGAGGCCCGCTTCGACAAGGTGGTCGTCGTCACCGCGCCGGAGGAGGTGCGGGAGGCACGGCGTGGAGTGTTCGCCGATCGGGAAGCCAGACTTGTCCCGGAGGAGGAGAAGGTGCGGCGCGCGGACTACGTCTTCGTCAACGACGGCTCGCTCGACGAGCTCGACGCGTTCGCCGCGCGCGTCCTCGAGGAGCTGACATCGTCGCGCTGAGGCGCCTCGTCCTCGTCGTCGTGGTCGTCGCCGCGGCGGCCGGGGCGTTCGTCTGGCTCCAGCGCACCGAGCCGCCGTGGTGGGCGCGGCTCTGGTACCCGCTCCGCTACGCCGAGATCGTCCGCGGCCACGCGGCGCACTACCGGCTCAACCCGGCGCTGCTGGCGGCCGTGATCGAGTCCGAGAGCAAGTTCGACGCGACCGCGCGCTCGAGCGCCGGTGCGGTCGGCCTGATGCAGCTGACGCCGACGACGGCGGAGGGGATCGCCCAGTACACGGGCGGGCACGGCTTCCGCGTCTCCGACCTGACGAACCCGGAGATCAACGTCCGCTACGGCGCCTGGTACCTGCGCCACCTGCTGGACAAGTACCACGACGAGCGCACCGCGCTCGCCGCGTACAACGCCGGCCAGCAGAACGTCGACCGCTGGCTCCAGGCGCACGAGGCGATCCAGTTCCCGGAGACGCGGGCGTACGTCGATCGGGTCGAGCGGCTGAAGTCGATCTACCGGCGCACGTACGGGCCGCAGCTGGGGCTCACGGGCTAGGCGGCTCCTCCGAGCCTCCTCCGCCGCCGGACTGGCCGGGGTTCGGCAGCACCGGCGCGAGCGTCGGCGGCGGCCCGTCGCTCGCGCACGGCCGGCTGTTGTCGACGGCGAAGGACGTGCTCCGCATCGTCTCGTTGCCGCGCACGTCGCGCGCGCGCACGAGCACGACGTAGTCGCCGTCGCGCAGGCCGGTCGTGTCGTACGACGCGGCGAGCTGGAACAGGTAGCGGCCTGCGGTGTGCGGGTACTGGAGGTATCCGAAGCGCGGGTCGTTCTGGTACGTCCCGCGCGCGTAGACCTTCCAGAAGGCCTGCGTCGGCGGAAGATGGTGCGTGAAGTCCGCGGTGACGCGCCAAGGCATGACCGTCCGCCCGTCGGCGCGGCGCAGCGTCCACGCGACGTACGCAGGCGCGACGGGGAGGCCGTTGAACGGCGGCGGCACCGGCAGCGGCGGCTGGTCGCTCGCCTGCGCGAGGATCTGGACGTGGCCGCAGACCGGCTCGGGCGCCGTCCCGGCGGCGTCGCGGAGCTCGATCGCGTCGATCCGCGGCTTCACCGAGTCGCGGAACGGCGTCAGGTGCCCGGGGAGGAGCGGATTGACGGCGCGCATGCCGTCGATCTCCGTCAGGTGGACGTGCCCGAACGGCGGCTCGACGTAGCCGAGGATCGTCCGGCTCTGCCACACCCTCTGGTGCTCGCCGACGACCGGGATGATGTGGAAGTACTGGAAGACGACGTCGTGGCCGGTCGAGACGTTGAGGACGTGCTCGCCGAGGTAGTGGGCGCGGCCGTCCGAGACGCTGTAGATCGGCGTCCCGTTCGGCGCGACGATGTCGACGCCCTGGTGGAAGGAGAAGAAGCCGAGGCCGTCGATCCCGTCCTCGGCGGCGATGTTGCCGAAGACCGTGCGCGGGTCGCCGAAGAAGCCGCGGATCGGGTGCTGGACGTGGAACGGCTTGAACGGCCAGGGATAGGAGGCGCCCGCGCGGCCGGGCAGCGCCAGCGCGGCGAGGAGGAGCACGGCGAGCGCGAGGCGGCGCATCCGTCGCCGAGGTTAGCCCTCGGCCCGGTGCTCCAGCTCGTTGCCCTTGTGCGCGAGCGCCGCGAACCCGGCCTGGAGGAAGTCGTTGACGCCGGCCGCGCCGAGCGTCCACGTCAGCAGCCGCCCGAACCGCGGCGTGACGATCTGCGTCGCGCCGAGCCCCGCAGCGACCCACGTCCCGGTGCAGCGCGTGCACGTCACGAGCTCGCCGAGCGCCTGCTGCATCCCGTTCCGCGGCTCATCGTCGACGAGTGGCTCGCGGATGAAGCTCGCGACCGGGTCGCGCGCGATCGTCCGCGCCGCCTTGAACGTGGCGAGCGCGAGCGTCGCGAGGTCGAGCGTCGTGTGCTGGTACGGGTCGCGGTCGAGCGCGCGCGCGAGCAGGCCCGCCCCCGCGAGCCCGCCCGCGAAGGTCGCCATGATCGCCGCGTAGGCGCCGTAGGGCGGAGTCTCGGGCACTGGATACCCTGTTCCCGTGGCGGAGCTTCGGACAACCAGCACGTACCGCCCGACCGGCGACCAGCCGAAGGCGATCGAGGCGCTCGCCGAGGGCCTCGACGCGGGCGAGCGCTACCAGACGC
Source organism: Actinomycetota bacterium (assembly GCA_019236545.1). Taxonomy (GTDB): domain Bacteria; phylum Actinomycetota; class Thermoleophilia; order Gaiellales; family Gaiellaceae; genus Palsa-739. Next base: position 5,550 of record JAFAIV010000142.1, read on the forward strand.
TCGTCGGGGCGACCGGCACCGGCAAGACGGCGACGATGGCGTGGACGATCGAGAAGATCGGCCGCCCGGCGCTGATCATCGCCCACAACAAGACGCTCGCCGCGCAGCTCTGCAACGAGTTCCGCGAGTTCTTCCCGCACAACTCGGTCGAGTACTTCGTCTCGTACTACGACTACTACCAGCCTGAGGCGTACGTCCCGCAGGCCGACCTCTACATCGAGAAGGACAGCTCGCGGAACGACGACATCGACCGCCTCCGCCACGCGGCGACCTCGAACCTCCTCTCGCGCCGCGACACGATCATCGTCGCGTCGGTCTCGTGCATCTACGGCCTCGGCTCGCCGGAGGAGTACAAGGAGCGCGTCGTCTATCTCGAGGTCGGCCAGGAGCAGGACCGCGACGCGATGCTCCGCAAGCTGATCGACATCCAGTACGTCCGCAACGACACGCTGCTCGGGCGCGGGCGCTTCCGGGTCAAGGGCGACATCGTCGAGCTCCAGCCGGCCCACAGCGAGACGGCGTACCGCGTCTCGTTCTTCGGCGACGAGGTGGAGACGATCACGCACTTCGACCCGCTGACCGGCGAGGTGCTCGCGAAGCACGACCAGATCACGATCTTTCCGGCGACGCAGTACGTCACCTCGAAGCCGACGATCGAGCGCGCGCTCGTCGAGATCCGCGAGGAGCTCGAGGAGCAGGTCGCGAAGTTCGAGGCCGAGGGGAAGATGCTCGAGGCGCACCGGATCCGGCAGCGCACCGAGTACGACATGGAGATGATGCAGGAGCTCGGC
>JAFAIV010000351.1 GCA_019236545.1 Actinomycetota bacterium
AGCTGCGCGCGCATCAGGATCGCGAGGATGCCGCCGGCGACGAACCAGCCGATCGCGGTGAGGATGTAGAGGATCCCGATCCGCTTGTGGTCGACGGTCACGAGCCAGCTCGCGAGCCGTCCCTCCTTCCAGCTGACCGGGTAGACCGCCTCGCTCCTAACCGCCACTCGTCGTCGCTCCCTTGTAGATGTGCGTCTTCACGTACGCCGCGAGGGCGGCGATCTGCTCCTGGGTCCACGTGTTCCCGACGGGCGGCATGACGCCGGGCCGCGCGGTGTCGACGCCGTTGCGGATCGTCTGCGCGATGCTCGTCTTCGAGGCGAGGATGGCGTTGCTGCTGATGTCGGGGCCGTAGCCGCCGGTGCCCTTCATCCCGTGGCAGGTCGCGCAGACTCCCGTCCACTCGGACTTGCCGAGCGTCGCGCGGGCCGTGCTGGAGACGTAGTGCTGGTACGCGGCCTGCGGCTCCGCCTGCACGGCGTCCTTCATCGACGCGTGGAAGTCGCCGCAGAGCTCGGCGCACTGGCCCGTGTAGAGGCCCTGGTCGGTCGCCTGGAACCAGAAGTGGTTCGTGCGGCCCGGGATCGCCTGGATCTTCCCACCGAGCGACGGCACCCACCAGCTGTGGATCACGTCGGCGGAGATCACCTTGAGGTCGACGACGGCGCCGACGGGGACGTGCAGCGTGTTGAAGGAGCGCGCCCCGTTCGGGTAGTCGAACTGCCAGTAGAACTGGTGCCCCTCGACGGTGACGTGGATCGGGTTCGACGCGGCGGGCGCGCTCTTGATCCCCGGCAGCTCGTAGAAGACGAACGCCGCGATCACGGCGAGGATCACGATCGGGAACGCCGTCCACATCAGCTCGAGGCGCGTGTGCCCGTGCACCTGCGCGCCCTCGACGGTGCGCGCGCGGCCGCGGCTGCGGTACTTCCAGACGAACGCGATCAGCAGGCCCTCGACGAGGACGAAGATGAAGCTCGTGAAGCCGAGGATCAGGTAGTACGCGTCGTTCGTGCGCGCGGCGTTCGGCGAGTGAGGCGTCTCCGGCGTGAAGCCGCCGTTCGCGGCGTACGCGGCGCCCGCCGTCGCCAGGACGGCAAACGACACGACGAGGAGGACGAGGAGCTTCCGGCGCACCCGACAAGGCATTCTATGGAGATGCCGGAACGGACGCGCGTTGATCTGCCCGATCACATCCCGTCGGTATTCGACGTCTACGTGAACGGGGTCCGGCAGCAGCCGGGGCGCGACTTCGAGGTCGCCGGAAGGGCGATCTACTTCCCCCGCCCGCTCGCCCAGGAAGGCAACCTCGGCTTCTTGCGCTGGGCCTCGATGTGGCTCGGGATCGCCGGGACGTACCGCAAGCACGAGACCGTGGACATCGTCTACGAGCACGACGGGCGGCGCGAGGTCGAGACGGGCCTCGTCCCGGTCGCGGACGAGGGCTAGAGCGCCGCGAGCGCCGGCTCGCGCCGGTCGGCGACCGTGCGCAGGAGGGCGAGGACGGCGTCCGCGAAGACGTCGCCGCCGGGCACGTAGGCCGGGCGGAAGTCGACCGCCCCGTTCACCTCGAGCACGACGAAGCCGTTCCGGGTCGGGAGCAGGTCGACGCCGGCGAGGTCGAGTCGGAGGGCCGCGGCGGCCGCGAGCGCGAGCGTGCGCGCGAGCGGCGGCGCGGGCGCGGGCTCGACGCGCGCGCCGAGGGCGGCGTTCGTCCGCCACTCGCCCGGCATGGCGACACGACGGGCGGAGCCGACGATCCGACCGCCGGCGACGACGACGCGGAGATCCCAGCCGAGCGGAGGCACGAGCTCCTGCGCGACGGCGCCGTGCTCGCGGAACCAGCCCTTGAACGACGCGCTCGCCAGCGCCGCGTCGACCTCGTCCCGCGTGCGGCAGAGGACGACGTCGCGGCCCCAGCTCCCGAAGCGCGGCTTGAGGACGAGCGGCAGCTCCGGGTCGGGATGGCGCACGCCTTCGGCGAGCAGCCATGTGTGCGGGTGCGGGACGGCCGCGAGCCGCAGCACGCGGGCCGTCAGGAGCTTGTCGTGTGCGGCGACGAGCGCGGCGGGAGTGTTGAGGACGTGGACGCCGGCGGCGGCGAGCCGCTCGAGCTCCGTCGTCCCGCTCTCGACCCCGTCGAGCCCCTCGCGAACGTCGAGGCGGCCGAGCGCGACGTCCCCCGCCTCGAGCCGGTGCAGCGCCTCGCGCGGCAGGAGCAGCTCCGCGTCGAGGCCGATGGCTGCAGCCGCCTCGACGATTCGGGCGTTCGTCTCGCTGCTCCGGTGCGCGACGACGGCAAACCGCATTCGCGCGGATAGTCCGGCCCAGCCACTCCGCTATGGGCGGCTTTGTGGTGAATGTCGCGTTGCGGAGCCGCTACTTGGAGACCGGCTCGAGCCGGTAGCCGACGCCGTAGCGCGTCTGGATGAACGTGTGCTTCGGGGCGCGGCGGTCGATCTTCTCGCGGAGCCGGCGGACGAACACATCCACGGTGCGGTCGCGGTGCGACTCGCGGCGGCCCCAGAGCTTCTGCAGTAGCTCGTCGCGGGTGACGACGCGGCCGCGGTCGAGGGCAAGCTGGTAGAGCAGCCGGAACTCGGTCGGCGTCAGCTCCGCGCTGTGGCCGTCGACGTACGCCTGCACCTCGCGCGGGTCGATCAGGAGCTCCTCGATCTCGATCGGCTCGCCGCGGGGCGTCTCCTCGCGCCGGATCCCGCGCCGC
>JAFAIV010000197.1 GCA_019236545.1 Actinomycetota bacterium
TACGTACTGCGCGACGACGTTGTTCGCCAGCGAACCCTCCCACGAGTTCGTCGCGATCGTGATCGTCGGCTTCCCGGCCGCGCGCTGCGTGGCGGCGCCGGACGCGCTCGCCACGACCGCCGCTACGACGACCACGAGCGCCGCCACAGCGACCGTGCGCCGCTTGCGAAGCTGCCTCATTCCCGTCTCCCTCCTATGGTTTGGTTCGACTGACTGAGCCGATCGAGGACGATCCCCATCAGCACCATCGCGAGGCCCGCCGCCGCCCCGAGGCCGACCTCGGAGCGGGAGAAGCCGGTGACGACGTCGAGCCCGAGCCCGCCGGCGCCGACGAGCCCGGCCACGACGACCTCCGCCATCACGAGGAGGATCGTCTGGTTCACGGCGAGCCCGATGTACGGCCGCGCGATCGGGAGCTCCACCTTGCGCAGGAGCTGCCACCGCGTCGACCCGAACGCCTGCCCGGCCTCGATCACGTCGCGCTGCACCGCGCGCAGCCCCAGCGTCGTCGCCCGCACGGCGGCGGGGAGCGCGTAGACCAGCGACGCGGTCACGCCGGCGAGGTTCCCGACGCCGAAGAGCGCCACGACCGGGATCAGGTAGACGAAGGCTGGCAGCGTCTGCAGCAGGTCGAGGATCGGTCGCAGCGCCTGGTCGACGGCACGCCAGCGATAGGCGGCGATGCCGAGCGGGATGCCGATCACGAGGTCGAGGGCGAGCGCGACGATCACGAGGCTGAGGGTCTGCATCGCGTCCCCCCACGCAGTGAAGTCGTACGACGTCGTCCCCTGGAACGTGTAGCCGGCCGGCGCCTGCATCAGCCCGAGCAGCGCGACGCACCCGGCGAGGAGCAGGGCGCGCCGCGGGCCACCTCGCAGCCAGCCCGCGGCCGCGACGATCCCGGCGAGCAGCCACCAAGGGAAGTCTCCGAGGAACCGCTGCAGCGGGTTCAGGACCTGCAGAGTCAGGAAGCTCGAGAGCGACGCGCTGACCCCGGCGAGCTGCGTCGTCACCCAGTTGAGCCCGTTCGTCACCTGGTCGACGACCGAGAAGCCCCAGCCGGCCGGCCAGTCGCCGAGCCCGAGCCCGTAGTGCGATACGAGCACGACCGCGAGCACGCCAGCCCAGACGGCGAGGAGCTCGCGGCGGCCCAGCCTCCGCCGGCCCGCAGCGACGGCGGCTCGGCCCCGGCTGCGGCCGACCGCGCCCGAGGTCCGGTCGAGCCACATCGCCATGAAGACGATGAGGACGCCGGCGACGGCCCCCATCCCGATCTGCTGCGTCTGCAGCGCCTGCAGCACCGGGTCTCCCAGGCCACCGGCGCCGACGAGCGACGCGATCACGACGATCGACAGCGCCATCATGATCACCTGGTTGAGGCCGAGCAGGATCGCCTGCGCAGCGAGCGGCAGCTGGACGTCCCGGAGCACCTGCCGCCGCGTCGCGCCGAAGGACTCCGCCGCCTCGATCACGTCGCGCCGCACCGTCCGGATCCCGACCTCGGTGAACCGCACGAGCGGCGGCACCGCGTAGATGACGGTCGCGACGATCCCGGCCGGGTTGCCGATCGAGAAGAGGACGACGATCGGGACGAGATATGCGAACGCCGGGAGGATCTGCATCATGTCGAGCACCGGCCGGAGGGTCTTGCTGACCGGCGTCCAGACCGCCGCCGCGACGCCGAGCGGGATCCCGACGATCGTCGAGATGACGATCGCCACGGCCATCAGCGCCAAGGTCGTCATCGCGCTGGACCACATGTCGGCGATGCCGTTCGGCCCGCCGTTCGGGATCTGCAGGACGCCGAACGACGCGACCATCAGCGCCGAGAACGCTGCCGTCCGCCAGCGCCCGACGAGCCAGGCGAGCAGCGTCGCGATCACCAGCACGCCGACCCAGGTCAGCCAGTGCAGCGCGCTGACGACGTCGTTGGTCGTGCCGTTGAGGAAGTTCGAGAAGCCGCCGACGATCGTGTGCAGGAAGAAGTTCGACGACTGGTTGTTCGTCACCCAGCTGTCGAGCCGGTCGAACCAGTTCGGGGCGCCGGCGCCGAGGACCCACCGCCGCGGGAAGCCGGTGTGGAAGCCGCTGGCCGCGACGCCCGCGACGCAGACGAGGACGCCTGCCGCCAGCGAGGTCGTGTACCGGCCGGCGACCCGGAGGCGGATCCCGCCGAGCGGGGCGACGGATCCGGCGGCGGAGCTCACGCCGCTCCCGGAGTGCCCGCCGGCTCCTCCGGCACGGTCCCACCCTCCCGGCCGGCGAGGATGTGAACGACCATCCGGCGGTCGAGGATCCCCACCAGCTCGTCGTCCGCTCCGACGACGCCGATCGGGCCTTGCACGCCGAAGACGACCGGCAGGAGCTCCCCGAGCCGCGCGTCGTGGCGGACGGTGCTCTCCGGCGCCTCTCCCGCGTGCGGCTGCACCGCGAACGACGCCGTCAGCACCTTCCCACGGGGGACGTCGCGCACGAACTCGCGCACGTAGTCGTCCGCCGGCGCGCCGACGATCTCCGCAGGCGTACCGACCTGGACGAAGCGGCCGTCCTTCATGATCGCGATCCGGTCCCCGATCTTCAGCGCCTCGTCGAGGTCGTGCGTCACGAAGAGGACGCTCTTCTGCAGCCGCTCCTGAAGACGCAGCACCTCGTCCTGCATCTCGCGACGGATCAGGGGGTCGAGCGCCGAGAACGCCTCGTCGAAGATCAGCACTTCAGGGTCGACTGCGAGCGCGCGCGCGAGCCCCACACGCTGCTGCATGCCGCCGCTGAGCTGGTCCGGGTAGGCGTTCTCGACGCCCGAGAGGCCGACGACGCCGAGGATCTCGCGCGCCCGCTGGTGCCGCGTCGCGCGTGCGACGCCCTGCACCTCGAGGCCGTAGGCGACGTTGTCGATCGCCGTGCGGTGCGGGAAGAGCCCGAAGTGCTGGAAGACCATCGCGATCTTCGTCCGCCGCAGCTCGCGCAGCGTCCGCGCGTCGGCGCCGAGGACGTCCTGGCCGCCGATCGAGATGTCTCCTGCGGTCGGCTCGACAAGCCGGGTGATGCAGCGGACGAGCGTCGACTTGCCGCTTCCGGAGAGGCCCATGATCACGAAGACCTCACCGCGCCCGACGTCGAACGTGATGTCCCGGGAGGCGATCGTGCACCCGGTCTTCGCGAGCAGCTCGCCGCGCGGCAGGTCGAGGTCGTCGCTGCCGCGCAACCGCTCGGGATGCGGGCCGAAGATCTTCCAGACGCCGCGGACCCTGACCAAGGGCGCTCCGGAGCGCTCGACGCGCTCCGTGCCGGGCGCCCCGTTCGTCGCCGTCATCGCACTACCGTAATGCGGTTTGCAACCCGGTTCAATCGCCCTCAGAAGAGACCGACTGCCCTGCCCTGGTCGTCGATGTCGACCTTGATCGCGGCCGGCGTCTTGCCGACCCCGGGGAGCCGTGGATGTCGGTCGCGAAGTAGAGACGCATCAGACGCCGCCCACCTCCTCGGGGAGCTCGTACCAGCGCTTGCGTTCGCCGATGCGGTCGCGCAGCTTCCAGGCGCGCGACTTGGGCTCGGCTTCGATCCGGTCCAGCAGGCGCGCGATCCGGTCCTCGACGTGATGGCGCGTGTCGATCGGGTAACGATCGACGTGGCTGCGCACGGTGTCAAGGTTCGCGGTGATCGTCCGCCACAGGCCCCAGTCGCCCGCGCAGAGCTCGGCGACGCGGACCTGGTTGATCGCGGTGTCGTCGTCGCTGAGGTCGTGGCCGTCGAAGAGCGCGACCGCGTCGCGCACGTCCTTCTCGTTCAGCTCGACGATCTGGAGCTTCGTCAGGAGCAGCTCCGCGAGCGGGACGCTCGCGTCGTGGACGGCGAGCCGGCCCTCGAACGGGATCTCGTGGCACATGCGGAACGAGCCGACGAAGACGTCGACCTGCCGCTCGTGCGCGTCGTCGAAGAAGAGCAGCCGCTCCTTCGAGTTCATCGCGTTGAACGCGACGTGCGGCTCGTAGCCCGAGTCGCGGAAGAGCTTCTGGACGTCGCCGGACGCCTTCTTCGTCGTGGCGAAGTCGAGGTCCTTGTACTCGCGCTGGACCGCGGCCGGCATCTCCGGGACGTGCAACCTGACCGCGACGCCGCCGAGGAGCCGCAGCGGGACGTTCAGCCGCGAGGCGATGCCGACGAGGCGCAGGCCCTCGGCGACGACGTCGGGGTTGATCTGCTCAGAAGAGGCCAACTGTCCTGCCCTGCTCGTCGATGTCGACGTTCATGGCAGCGGGCGTGCGGCCGAGGCCGGGCATCGTCTGCATGTCGCCGAGGAGGGCGACGAGCCACCCGGCGCCGGTGTAGGCGCGGATGTCGCGGACGGTGACGGTGAAGCCGGTCGGCGCGTTCTCGAGCGCCGCGTCGTGCGAGAGGGAGAGGTGCGTCTTCGCCATGCAGATCGGGAGCTTGTCGAAGCCGACGGCCTCGTACTGGGCGATCTTGTCCTTCGCGGTCTTGAGCAGGAAGATGCCGTCCGCGCCGTAGACGCGCTTGGCGATCGTCTCGATCTTCTGCGCGATCGGCTCGTCGAGCTCGTAGAGCGGTGCGAAGTCGTTCGGCTCGTTCGCGGCGGCCATGACCGCCTCCGCGAGCCCGGCCGCGCCCTCGCCTCCGCGCGCGACGCCCTCGCTCGTCTCGACCGCGTACGCGCCGTGCGCGAGCGAGAGCTCACGGACGAGCTCGATCTCGTCGTCGCTGTCGCCCGGGAAGCGGTTGACGGCGACGACCGCCTTGAGGCCGAACTCGCGGATGATCCCGAGGTGACGGTAGAGGTTCTCGGCGCCGCGCTCGATGACGTCGTTGCCGCCGTCCGGGTCGCCGCCGTGGTGCTTCAGCGCCTTCACCGTCGCGACGAGGACGACGGCACTCGGCCGCAGCCCGCCGACGCGCGCGACGATGTCGAAGAGCTTCTCCATCCCCATGTCGGAGCCGAAGCCGCTCTCGGTGACGACGACGTCCGCGAGCTTGAGCGCGACGCGGTCCGCGACGAGGGAGTTGTTGCCGTGCGCGATGTTGGCGAACGGGCCGCAATGGATGAAGGCCGGCTGGCCCTCCAGCGTCTGGACGAGGTTCGGCTTGATCGTCTCCTTGAGCAGGACGGTCATCGCGCCGGCGGCCTTGAGCTGCTCGGCGGTGACCGGCTCGCCCTCGAACGTCGTGCCGACGGTGATGCGGCCGAGGCGCTCGCGGAGGTCGAAGAGGTCGCGGGCGACGGCGACGATCGCCATCACCTCGGACGCGGCCGTGATGTCGAAGCCGGTCTGGCGCACGTAGCCGTTCGCGCGGCCGCCGAGGCCGACCGCGATTTCGCGCAGCGCCCGGTCGTTCATGTCCATGCAGCGCCGCCAGGTGATCGAAAGGGGGTCGATCCCGAGCTCGTTCCCGTGCAGCAGGTGCGCCTCGAGCATCGCCGCGAGCAGGTTGTTCGCGGCGCCGATCGCGTGGATGTCGCCGGTGAAGTGGAGGTTCATGTCCTCCATCGGCACGACCTGCGCGCAGCCCGCGCCGGCGGCACCGCCCTTGATCCCGAAGACCGGGCCGAGCGAGGCCTCGCGCAGGCAGAGGATCGACTTCTTGCCGATGTGCCCGAGGCCCTGCGTCAGCGAGACCGCGGTCGTCGTCTTGCCCTCGCCGGCCTTCGTCGGCGTGATCGCGGTGACGCAGATCAGCGGTGCGTCCGGCTTCTCCGCGAGCCGGTCGAGGACCGACAGCGAGACCTTCGCCTTGTAGCGGCCGTAGAGGTCGATCTCGTCCGGCTCGAGGCCGGCGGCCGCGGCGATCTCGCTGATCGGCCTGAGCTCGGCGTTCTGCGCGATCTCGAGAGAGGAGGGCAGCTGCACGGCCAAGAGAGCCGTAATATATCTGTTGTGTCCAGCTTGTATATGAGCGCGGAGGGCGCGGCGTCGCTCGCCGAGAGGGCCTACCTCGCGATCCGCGACAAGATCGTCGCGCTCGAGCTCCGACCCGGTGCGGTCGTCAGCGAGAAGGCCCTGACCGAGGAGCTCGGGATCGGCCGGACTCCCGTGCGCGAGGCGCTGCGC
>JAFAIV010000253.1 GCA_019236545.1 Actinomycetota bacterium
CGGAGCCGCCGCGGCCGAGCCGAGCGCCCACGTCCCGGACGGCAGCATGTGCAGGCGGAACGTCTGGCCGCCGAGCTCGACGACGCCGACCGGCGGCGACTGGTCGCTGCCCTGCTCGAGGTGGATGCGCATCGCGGTGCCGGCGACCGCCGGCCGCGCGCCGAGGAGCGCGTACGCGATCTGCTGCGCCGTCGGCCGGGTCAGCGGCGTCTGGACGCCGGGCGACGGGAGGATCGTGATCGGCGGGAGCTGGCCTTGCGGCAGCCGGCCGGCTGCGACCGCGGGGGCGCTGCTGTTCGCGAACACGACGACCCCGGCGTAGGCGGCCAGACCCGCGGCGGCGGCCACGGCCGCGAAGCGCGAGACGTGCACCGGCCGCGGCAGAGTCCTCAGCACGGCGCAGGCGAGGCAGACGAGCGCGAGCGCCGAGAGCAGCCCGACCTTCGCCGCGAACTCCGTCGTCGTCGGTGCGATCAACAGCGACGCGAGGACGCCGAGCGAGATCCCGTACGCGACGCGGGCGCGCGGGTCGCGGGGCGCCGTCTTCGGGTCGGTGATCATGAAGAACATGAAGACGAGCACCTCGGGCGAGGTGACGAGGATCGACCAGAGCTGGAAGCCCGAGAGCGGCCCGAGGTGCCAGCGCGCCGTCATCGCGTGGCCGGCGAGCGCCAGCCCGCCGATCCCGAGCGCGAACGCGGCCCAGAACGAGAGCGCGACCCGCAGCAGGGACAGCCGCCAGAGGATCGCGAAGCCGCCGCTGACGATGATCGCGAGGGCGAGCACGAGCCACGACGACATCGGCCCCCACCAGAAGTCGAGGGGCTCCACGCGCGCCCGCCCGAGCGCGAGGAAGCAGACGACGAGGCCGATGTTCGACGGGTTGAAGATGTGCTCGCCGCGCCACTTCACGACGTGCTTGGAGAGCAGCGCGCCTCCCGCCGTGGCGACGTAGATCCACCAGCCGCGGGTGCTCCACCAGTCGCCGTGCGCCGTCCCGGGGACGCGCAGGACGAAGGCGACGCCGTTCGCCGTCAGGAGCGCGCTCGCCGGCCACATCAGCACCCGCTGCGTCCGGAACGCGATCAGGAACTCGAGCACCGCGGCCGTCGCGAGCGAGATCAGGATCTGGGCGATCGAGAGCCGGAAGTGGAAGCCGACCTGCCCGATCACCTGCAGCGACGTGATCGTCGCGGCCAGATGCAGCCGCGGATCGCGCAGCTTCGGCAGGAGCACGGGATAGGGCGTGCCCCGGATCTCGACCGCGCGCATCGCGCCTCAGCGTACTCCCGGCGCGCCGGAAATTACTATGCCCCTATGGAACTGAGCCGCGCCTGGGCGATCGTCGAGCACGTCGTCGACAACGCCCCCGCGCCGGTCTCCGTCTTCGTCGCCGACACGCACGGCGAGCTCGTCGCGGCCGCCACGATGGACGGCGCCGCGCCCGACACGCGGCTGAACGCGCAACGTAAGGCCTACACCGCCGCGCGCAGCGACGCCGAGTCGACGCGCGAGCTCGCGGAGAAGGTGCGCGACGACGCCGTCGAGCGCGCGAGCTTCGACCCGTTCTTCACCTTCTTCCTCGGCGGCGTCGCCGTCTTCGAGCACGGCCTGCGCGTCGGCGCGGTCGGCGTCAGCGGCCTCCCCGGCGAGGACGACGAGGCCCTCGCGCTCGCCGCTATCGAACGATCCGCGGGTCCGTGAACACGTCGGTCTCGTCGCGGCTCCGCGTCGAGAACTCCGACACCACCGCCCCGTCGTCGCCGGCGCGGAACCAGTGCAGCGTGTCCGGCGGGATCGTGAACTGGTCGCCCGGGTGGAGCCACATCTCGCCGTGGCCGTCGACGTGGAGCAGCACCGAGCCCGCGCGGCAGCGGAACGTCTCCTCCTTCCCCGGCTCGCCGTCGACCGGCGGGTGGCGATGCTCGGGGCAGAGCTGGTTCGGGAAGAGGACGAGCTCCTTCGCGCAGACGCGCTCCGTGTTGACGTAGACGAGGAGCTGCAGGCCGGTCCGCTCCAGCTCGCCGAGGCCGAAGTCGGCGACCTCGATCTCCGCGCGCTCGCGCTCGGTCAGGACGATCCCGGCGCGCTCGAGCGCGGCCGCCGCCCGCTCCCGCGCCTCCTCGTGGGTCACAGCGAGACGGGCCGGCCGCTCGTCGCGGACTCGTGCAGCGCCTCGAGCGCCCGCGCCTGGCCGAGCGCGTCCTCGCGCCCGAGCAGCAGCTCGTTCTCGCCGCGGATCGCGTCGCTGAGGTTCTCGAGCTCCAGCCGGTACGGGTTCGCGCGCTCGACCTCGATCCGCTCGACGCCGCCGTCGCGGCGCAGCTCGATCACCGGGTTGTTGCAGTGCCACGGGTCGTCGAGGAAGAGCGAGCCGTCGCTGCCGATCGCCTCCAGCTCGTCGCGGTTCGCCTCCGCCGTCGAGCAGTCGAACGTGGCGATCACGTCGCCGGGGAAGCGCATCGTCCCGGTGAAGACCCAGTCGGTGCCGGACGGCCCGTACCACGCCTCGCCCGACACGCGCTCGGGCTCGCCCGCGAGCAGGCGCGACCCCGAGACGTTGTAACAGCCGACGTCCATCAGCGCGCCGCCCTCGACGTCGGTGCGGAGGCGGATGTTGTCGGCGTCGTAGAGGCCGTACGAGAAGGCGGAGCGGACGAGCCGGAGCTCCCCGATCGCGCCCTCGCGGACGAGCTCGACGAGCCGCTTCGCCTGCGGGTGGTGGCGGTACATGAACGCCTCGCTGAGGAAGCGGCCGTTGCGCTCGGCCGCATCCCAGGCAGCGTCGACCTCGTCCGGGTGGCGCGTGAACGGCTTCTCGCAGAGGACGTGCTTGCCCGCGTCGAGCGCCCTGATCGACCACTCCGCGTGCATCGTGTTCGGGAGCGGGATGTAGACCGCCTCGATCTCCGGGTCGGCGAGCAGCGCCTCGTAGGAGCCGTGGGCGCGCGGGATGCCCCACTCGCGCGCGTACGCGTCGGCGCGCGCCTGGTCGCGGCTGGCGACGGCGACGAGCTCGACCTTGGCCGACTCGCGCGCGGGCGGGATCACCTTGCGGTTGATGTCCGCCGTCGAGAGGATCCCCCACCTGACCGGGTCGGCCATCAGAGCGGGAGGGTGAGGCTCTCGAGGTCGCTCGGGTAGTCGGTCAGCTTCTCCATCCCGTCCTCGGTCACGACGACCGTGTCGGAATGGCGGAAGCCGCCGAGGCCCTCCTCGTACAGGCCCGGCTCGATCGTGAAGACCATGCCCGGCTCGAGCGGCGTCTGGTCGCCGAGGTCGAGGAACGGCGCCTCGTGGTTGCGGAGGCCGATGCCGTGGCCGGTGTGCTGGCGCCAGTACGGGAGCAGGTCGTGCTCCTCGAAGTAGCGCATGACCGCACCGTCGACGTCGGCGCAGGTCGCGCCGGGGCGGATCGCCGCGAAGGCGGCCTCCTGCGCGGCGACGACGTGCTCGAACATCCAACGCTGCTTGTCGGTCGGCGGGCCGATGACCATCCCGCGCTCGAGCTCAGCGTTGTAGCCGTGGATCGGGGCGCTCGTCTCCGTGACGAGCATGTCGCCGGGCGTGAAGCGGATGTCGTGCGCGACCGCGTGCGCCCACGCGCTGCGGACGCCGATCTGGCCGCGGTAGCCGGCCGAGACGCCGTCCGAGGAGGCAAGCTGGCCGCCGAAGGACTCCCCGAGCTCGTGCAGCAGCGCGAGCGTCGCCTCGTGGCCTGCCCGCAGGCTCGCCTCCGCCTCGGTCGTACCGGGCAGCGAGTAGGCCTGCAGGAGCCGGTGGGCGTGCTCGCACCAGCGTGCGCTCTGGCGGATCAGCGCGAGCTCGTTCTCGCTCTTGCGGGCCATCATCTGCTCGATCGTCGCGCCGAGCGGCGCCACCCGGCTGCCCGTGACCTCGCTGAGCGGGGGCCCGCGGTAGCCGAGGATGCCGGGGTAGCCGTCCTGGTCGGCGGCAATGCGGCCAGTGACGCCGAGATCCGAAAGGACGCGCGCGAGAATCACCATCGGGTGCTCTTT
>JAFAIV010000349.1 GCA_019236545.1 Actinomycetota bacterium
CCTCGAGGACGATCTCGGCGCGCGCCGGCACCTCGACGCCGACGGTCACGCCCTTCACGAGCTCGACGGGCTCGCCGCGGAGGAAGCCGGCCATCATGAACTCGTCGATGTGCTTCGGCAGCGGGGCGCTCGCGGAGTACGCGGTGATCGGGTCGAGGCCGAGCGCGACGGCGACCTCGATCCGCCCGTCGGTCGCGAGCTGGTCGGCGCGGCCGTCCTTGTGGATCTGCCAGTGCATGAAGGTCGTGCTCCGGTCGACGACCTGCATGCGGTACATACCGACGTTGCGCCGGCCGTCGCGCGGGTCGCGCGTGATCACGGCCGGGAGCGTGATGAACGGCGCGGGGTCGCCGGGCCAGCAGCGCTGGATCGGCAGCAGGCCGAGGTCGACCTCGTCGCCGCGGAGAACGACCTCCTGGCACGCGCCCTTGCGGACGGTCTGCGGGCGCGAGTCGGCGATCGACTTGAGCTTCTGCAGGCCGCGCACCTTCTCCATCAGGCCGTCCGGCGGCTGCATCTCGAGCACGTCGGCGACGCGGCGGCCGATGTCGTCCAGGGAGTCGACGCCGAAGCCGAGGCACATGCGCCGCTCGGTGCCGAACTGGTTGATCAGCAGCGGGTGCGACGAGCCCTTCGGGCACTCGAAGAGGATCGCCGGGCCGCCGGCCTTCACCGTCCGGTCGACGATCTCCGTGATCTCGAGGTCGGGGTCGACCTCCGCGGAGACGCGGACAAGCTCGCCTTCCCGCTCCAGCAGCGCGATCCAGTCGCGCAGGTCGCGAATCGCCACGCGCCCGAGTCTACGCGCGGCCGCGTGCCGCCCAGGCGGAGACGGTGAGCGCGGGGCCGGCCTCCTCGAAGAGCAGGCGGGCGCGCTCGCGCTGCTCCGCCTGCCGTTCCGGGTCGAGCCTTGCGTAGTGGACGCCGACAGGACCGACGCCGTAGGTGTACGGCTCCCACCAGTCCTCGAAGCCGACGTGCTCGACCGTCACGGAGAGCAGCGTCTCCTCGACGTCGGCGAGGCCGGCCTCCCGGAGCAGCCGGCCGAGCTCGCCCTCGTTCGTGCCGAAGTTGCCGGACTCGCCGCGGCCGCCTGCGGCCCGCCAGTAGAGGCTCAGCGGCCCGCGGCCGGTGCCGTGGTCCCAGACGCAGACGGCGACGACGCCTCGCGCGCGCGTCACGCGCGCCATCTCGCGCGCGCCCGCGGCCGGATCGGACATGAACTGGACGACGAGCTGCGCGAGCGCCGCGTCGAAGGAGTCGTCCGCGAACGGCAGCCTCTCGGCGGGCGCGAGCTCGACGTCGACGCCGGGATGCCGCTCGCGGGCAGCGGCGACGAACGGCTCCGACGGGTCGACCGCGGCGACCGAGTCCGCGCCGAGACGCCTGACGAGCTCGCTCGTCAGCGCGCCTGGGCCGCAGCCGACGTCGAGCGCGCGCTGCCCGCGCTCCACTCCCGCGAAGTCGGCGAACTCCAGCGCGAGCGGCACGGAGTACCGCCCCATGAACCGGTCGTAGCGCTCGGCTCCGACCTCGAACACGGCGCTACCGGCGGTGCCGCAGCCAGTGCGTGAGCTCGCCCAGCGCGATCACGCAGAGGAAGATGCCGCCCGTCGCCAGCATGATCAGGACGGTCTTCTTGCCCTCCTCGGCGGCGGTCTCGACCGCCAGCAGGTGGATCAGCGCGAGCACGCCGGGAATCTACCTCACCGGTCGACGGTGAGGTCCCCGAAGTTGGCGGACGTCTTCCCGAACTCCCACCAGCCGTGGACGGACGGCCGGACGAACGCGGTGCTGCGTCCGTAGACGAGCGGGATCACGGCCACGCGCTCGGCGACGGCGTACCGGTCGGCCTCGTGGAAGCGCTCGAGCCGGCCGCGGTCGCTGCGCTCCTGCCGGGCAGCCTCGATCAGGACGTCGAAGGCGGGGTCGGCAAAGCCGCCCTCGTTCGTCCGGCTCGTCGACTGAAAGAGGAGGCGCAGGTAGTACTCGGGGTCGGCGTAGCCGGGGAGCCAACCGGTGACCTTCATCCGCGACTCCTCGAGCGGCTTGAGGACGACAGGCCGCCCGAGTACCTCCTCCCACGACGCCGCGATCGCACCGACGATGGCGTCCCAGTGCGCGAGCCCGGCGAGTTCGAGCTCGCCTTCATATCCGGAGCGCGCGAGGTGCTCCCGCGCGAGCTCCGGGTCGAAGCGGAGCGCGATGTCCGGCGTGTGGCCCTGGAGCACCGGAGGGACGACGCCGCCGGTCGCCACGACGAGGTTCGCGGGGCAAGCAGCGGCGAGCGCTTCGCGGTCGACCGCGTGGGCAAGCGCGCGCCGGAGATCGAGGTTCCCGGTGACGGGGTCGGAATGGTCGAAGCGGACGTACGCCGACCAGGCCGCCGCACCGATCGTGACGTCGGGATGCACCGAGCCGGGCATGAGGTCGGCGAGACGCGGCGTGTAGCGGACGAGGGCCATGTCGAGCTCTCCGCGCTCGTACGCCGGGATCGTCTCGGCGACCTCCTGCCGGACGAGCTCGACCTCGGCGACGTTGCCCGGACGCGGCGCCCGGCGCCGCAGGACGAGCGTGTCCTCGGTCCGCTCCGCAAGCTCGAACGCTCCGCTGACGACTCGCGCCTCGGCGACGGTGTCGATCGCGTGCCGCGGCTGCGGTCCGCTGTCGGGCCGGTTCATCACCGACATGAAGTACGGCGCGGGCGCGCTCAGCCGGAACTCGACGGTGCGGTCGTCGAGCGCGCGCACGCCCACCGCGTCCCAGTCCGTGTTCTGGCCGAGATAGGTCGCCTCGCCCTGCTCGAGGACGAAGTAGATCGCGACCGACGAGCCAGGGCTCGCGGGGTCGAGGACTCGCTTGATCCCGAACTCGATGTCGTGCGCGGTGAGCGGCGTCCCGTCCGACCACTCGAGGCCCTCCCGCAGGTGGAAGACGTAGCGCAGCCCATCGTCGGCAATCTCCCAGCGCTCGGCGAGCGAGGGGACGATCGTCCGTTCCGGCCATGCCTCGACGAGCCGGTCGTAGAGCTGCATACAGGCCTGGATGTTCGGCCACGCGATCGCCGACTTCGGGTCGAGGTCGTTCGGGAGGAAGCTCGTCGCGACCCGGATCCGCTCCGTCGCCTCGGCCGGCGCCGGCGGCGTCCAGTGGTCGAACGCGCGCTCGTAGGCGTCGTTCGCCTCGCCGAAGCGGAGCGACGTGTGCAGCGCGAGCGCGAGCTTGAAGAGGACGAGCGCGATCGCCTGCCGCTCGCCGCGCGCCTCGAGCAGCGGCAGGAGCGCGCGGTAGTGCTCGATCGCCTCGTCGAGCGCGTACTCCTGCCGCGCCTTGTCCCCCGCGCGGAGCAGGTAGTCGACGGCCTTGTCCTCGTTCTCGGCGGCGAGCCAGTGGTGCGCGAGCAGGCCGAGCACCTCGGTGTCGCGGCCCGCGTACCGCTCCTCCAGCCACTCGGCGGCGCGGCGGTGGAGGGCCGTGCGCTGCTCGCCGAGGAGCGTGCGGTACGCCGTCTCCTGGATCAGGGCATGGCGGAAGCGGTACTCCGGCTGCGGCCAGCGCCGGCTCTGCTGGATCAGGCCGAGCCGCTGGAGCTCGTGGAGCGCGTCGGCGTCGAGCTCGCCGAGGACGCCCTCGAGCAGCGGGACGGCAAAGCTGCGGCCGAGGGCGGAGGCCGCGGTGACGAGCGCGTGGGAAGCCGAGGTCAGCCGGTCGAGGCGGGCGAGGATCACCTTCTCGACCGTCGGCGGCACCTCGACCTCGACCGCGTGGTCGAAGCGCCAGCCGTCGCCCTCGCGCACGAGCGCGCCCACGTCCGCGAGCGAGCGGACGAGCTCCTCGAGGAAGAACGGGTTGCCCTCAGCGGCTGCGAGGACCCGCCGTTCGAGCTCGGCCGGGAGAGTCGCCGGGGCGACGAGCGCCGCGAGCAGCTCGCCGTCTGCGTCGCCGAGCGGTCCGAGGTCGACCTCACGCAGCAGGTGCGGGAACTCCCGGCCCGCGTGCTCGCGTAGCCCCCACGACGGGTGGTCGCGCTCCGGCCGCAGCGAGAGGACGAGCAGCACCGGCGCGTCCTCCGCGAGCGAGAGGAGCTGCTCCAGCAGCAGCACCGACGTCGAGTCGGCCCAGTGCAGGTCCTCGAGCGCGAGGACGAGGGGGCCCTCCTCCGCCAGGCGCGCGAACAGCCCGCCGACGACCTCGAACGTCCGCCACTGCAGGGCCTCCGGGGAGAGTTGGGCCGTGCGGGCCGCCGCCTCCGGCTCGAGCGCGACCTCCAGCAGGCCGCCGAGGTACGGGTAGAGCTCGGCCGCCTCGGCCGCGAAGAGCTGGTCGAGCCTGCGGCGGAGGCCGACGCGGACGCGCAGTTCCGGCTCGTCGACGCCCGCGCCGATCCACTCGCCGCGCAGCAGGTCGCGGAACGGCCAGTACGGGAGCGACTCGCCGTAGGAGACGCAGCGCCCCTCGAGCCAGCGCGTGCCGTCCCGCTCCGCGATCGCGCGCAGCTCGGAGAGGAGCCGGCTCTTGCCGATGCCCGCGTCGCCGCTCACGACGAGGATGCCGCCGCGCCCCGCTCGCAGGCCCTCGAGCGCCTCGCGCCCAAGGCCGAGCTCGCGCGAGCGGCCGACGAGGCGCGTCTCGACTCCGGGGAGCCCGCGCTGCGCCCGCGGCCCCGCCGCCTGAAGGCCCGCGACGCGCCACGCGCGCACCGGCTCCGTCTTGCCCTTGAGCTCCAACTCGGCCGGGCCGTCCCACGAGAAGAGCTGGCCAACGGCGCGCTGCGTCGCGTCGTCGACGAGCACCGCTCCCGGCTCGGCCGCGCCCTGGAGCCGCGCCGCGAGGTTGACCGTGTCGCCGAAAGCCGCGTACTCCACGCGCTCGCCCGCGCCGACCTCGCCGACGACGACGGCGCCCGTCGCGGCGCCGACGCGGACGCCGAACCCCTCGACGCCCCAGCCCCGGCGGACCTCGCGCGCGTACTCCTCCATCTCGCCGACGATCCGCAGCCCGCAGCGGACGGCTCGCTCGGCGTCGTCCTCGCGCGTGGTCGGCGCGCCGAAGAACGCGAGGACGCCGTCGCCCGCGAGGTCCTTGACGTGGCCGCCCAGCGACTCGACCTCGCCGACGACGCGGGCGACCGCCTCGCCGACGACGAGCTTCACGTCCTCCGGGTCGAGCCGCTCCGCGAGCGCGGTCGAGCCGACGACGTCGACGAAGAGCGCCGTCAGCACCTTCCGCTCCTCGCGCACCTCGACGGTCATGCCGACAGGAAACCGCCGCGGGCGGGCCGGATCAAGCCCGCGCCCGGGACGCGTGCGCGACGAGCGCGGCCGCGACCGCCTCGTCCCCGGCAGCCGCCCGCGCGACCGCGTCGAGCTCGGCGGCGGAGCCGTGCAGGCGCAGCGCCTGACGCGGGCCGTCGAGGTCGCCCGTCCCGAGCAGCGCCGCGGTGGCGGCCCAGAGCGAGCCGTCACCGTCCGACCCTTCGGCGCGGAGCTGGCTGCAGAGCGAGATCAGCTCCGAGAGGTCGCCGACCGCGTTG
>JAFAIV010000359.1 GCA_019236545.1 Actinomycetota bacterium
ACGAGCGCGTGGAGCAGCTGCCGAAGTCCGGCAACGCCGAGGGCGCGACGGTCGCGATCAACCCGCTCGGCGGCGTGACGGTGCGCATCTCGACGACGCCGCAGGGCCAGGGCCACCGCACCGTCGCGGCGCAGGTCGCGGCCGACGTGCTCGGCCTGACGCCGGCGGAGATCGAGGTGATCGCGGTGGCGGACACCTCGACGAACGCCTGGACGATCGCCTCCGGGAACTACTCGTCGCGCTTCTCCGGCGTCGGCGCGGGAGCGGTCCACAAGGCCGCGGAGCGGGTCGCGGTGAAGCTCCGCGCGCTAGCGGCCGCGCAGCTCGGCTGCGAGCCGGACGGCGTCGAGCTCCGCGAGGGGAAGGCGTGGCACGGCGACGAGTCCGTCTCGCTGCGGCGGCTCGCCGGCACCGTCCACTGGAACCCCGAGTCGCTGCCGGAGGGAGTCGAGCCGGGCCTGCACGAGACCGCGTTCGACAGCGCGCCGAACCTCGAGGCGCCCGACGCCGAGGACCGCGTCGCCTCGTCGGCGGCGCACGGCTTCCTCGCGGACGTCGCCGTCGTGGAGGTCGAGCGGGAGACCGGCGTCGTGCGCGTCCTCGACTACGTGACCGTCCACGACGCGGGCCGCTTGCTCAACCCGGCGCTCGTCGAGGGCCAGATCCGCGGCGGCTTCGCGCACGGCGCGGGTGTCGCGTTCTTCGAGCGCGTCGTCCACGACGAGGGCGGCAACCTCGTCACCGGGACGTTCATGGACTACCTCTGCCCGACCGCGCCCGACCTGCCGCCGCTGACGAGCGCGCACCGGGAGACACCGTCGCCGTTCACGACGCTCGGCGCGAAGGGGCTCGGCGAGGGGACGACGATGAGCGTCCCGGTCGCGATCGCGAACGCGGTCGCCGACGCGCTCGGGGTCGAGGAGATCGAGCTGCCGCTGACGCCCGCGCGTGTCTGGGAGCTGCTGCAACGGTGAAGCCGCCGCCCTTCGAGCTGCTGCGGCCGGAGTCGCTGGAGGAGGCGCTCGCCGCGCTCGCGGAACACGGTGACGACGCGAAGCCGCTCGCGGGCGGCCAGAGCCTCATCCCCGTCCTCAACATGCGGCTGCTGCGGCCGTCGGTGCTCGTCGACCTGAACCGGATCGCCGGTCTCGACGCGATCGCGCGGGAGAACGGCCACGTCCGTGTCGGCGCGCTCGTCCGCCAGCGCGCGCTCGAGCGGCACCTGGACGCGCCCGCGCTCGTGCGCGGGGCGCTGCCGTTCGTCGGTCACGTCGTCACGCGGAACCGCGGCACGGTCTGCGGCTCGGTCGCTCACGCCGACCCGGCCGCCGAGCTGCCACTTTGCCTCGTCGTCCTCGGCGGCTCCGTCGTCGTGGCCTCGGCCGTGGGGCGGCGCGAGATCGCGGCGGACGACCTCTTCCTGGCGCACTTCACGACGACCCTGCAGACGGGCGAGCTCGTCGTCGAGAGCCGCTGGCCGGTGCTGGACGGCTGGGGCGTCGCGTTCGAGGAGCTCGCGCAGCGGCACGGGGACTACGGGCTCTCGGTCGCGGCCGCGGCGCTGCGGGTCGAGGACGGCCGTGTGGCCGAGGCGCGGGTCGGGATCGGCTCCGTCGTCCACCGGCCGCTGCTCGTCGAGACCGCGCTCGAGGGAGAGACGGTGACGTCGGAGCTGGCGCGCGAGATCGGCGAGCGCGTCGCGGCGCCGCTCGAGCTCTACGACAACCTGCACGCGCCGGCGGAGTACCAGCGGCGGCTGACCGCCGTCCTCGTCGCTCGCGCGGTCGAGCGCGCGTGGGAGCAGGCGGCGTGAGAGTCGACGTCGTCGTCAACGGCCGCCGCCACGTCGAGGACGTCGAGCCGCGCCTGCTGCTCAGCGACTTCCTCCGCCACACGCTCGGCCTGACGGGAACGCACGTCGGTTGCGAGCACGGCGTCTGCGGCGCGTGCACCGTCCGGATCGACGGCGTCGCCGTCCGCTCGTGCCTGACGCTTGCCGCGCAGGCCGACGGTGCGGAGATCGCGACCGTCGAGGGCCTGGCGCAGAACGGCGAGCTGAGCCCGCTGCAGGCCGCGTTCCGCGCGCACCACGCCCTCCAATGCGGCTTCTGCACGCCCGGGATCCTGATGGCCGCGAGCGAGCTCTTGGAGGACGGCAAGCCGACGCGCGAGCAGGTCGTCGACCTCCTCTCAGGTCACATCTGCCGCTGCACCGGCTACGAGCCGATCGTCGAGGCGATCCTGGCGGCCGCCGAGTGAACCTCGCCGCGAGCCTCGAGGGGGCGGCCGCGCGCGACCCGGAGCGCGAGGCGCTCGTCCAGCGTGACGCCGTCCGCCTGACCTACGCCGACCTGGCGGATCGAGCCGCACGGCTCGCCCGCGGGCTCGCGGCGCTCGGCCTCCGCCGCGGCGACCGGCTCGCCGTCGTCCTCGACAACCGGCACGAGACCGTCGAGCTGTACTGGGCCGCGCAGTGGCTCGGCGCCGTCTACGTGCCGCTCTCCTGGCGGCTCTCGGACGAGGAGCTGGACTACTGCATCGGCGACTGCGGCGCGGCCCTCGTCGGCCGGATGGACGACGCCGGCGTGACGGTCGGCGACGCCCACTTCGACGCCCTGGTCGATGCCGACCCGCTGCCGCCCGCGCTCGACCTCGACGAGCGCGAGCCGAGCCTGATGCTCTACACCTCCGGCACGACCGGCCGCCCGAAGGGCGTCCCGCGCTCGCATCGCGCCGACCGTGCGGGCGGGCTCTCGCAGGCGCTCCAGCACGGCCTCCGTTTCGGCGACCGCACTCTCGGCGTGATGCCGCTCTACCACACGATGGGCCTCCACTCGCTCGTCGCCATG
>JAFAIV010000222.1 GCA_019236545.1 Actinomycetota bacterium
GACAGGCTCGTCCAGCGCAACGTCCTGGCGATGTCCGGCCGCGCCGTCGAGGCGGCGGGCGACGTCGACGTGCTCCTGCTCGACAAGACCGGCACGATCACGCTCGGCAACCGGCAGGCGGCCGAGTTCATCCCGGCACCGGGTGTCGGCGAGCAGGAGCTGGCCGAGGTCGCGCAGCTCGCCTCGCTCGCGGACGAGACGCCTGAAGGCCGCTCGATCGTCGTCCTTGCGAAGGAGCGCTTCGGGCTGCGCGAGCGGGAGCTCGGCGAGCACGAGTTCGTCCCGTTCACCGCGGCGACCCGGATGAGCGGCGTGAACATGAACGGCACCCAGATCCGCAAGGGGGCCGCCGACGCCGTGAAGGCCTTCATCGCGGAGAACGGCGGCCGCACGCCCCCGGAGGTCGACGCCGCCGTCCAGCGCGTCGCCGAGCAGGGCGGGACGCCGCTCGTGGTGGCGCGCGACAACTTCGCGCTCGGCGTCGTCTACCTGAAGGACATCGTCAAGGGCGGCATGCGCGAGCGCTTCGACGAGCTCCGGAAGATGGGCATCCGCACGGTGATGATCACCGGCGACAACCGCGTCACCGCCGCCGTGATCGCTCAGGAGGCAGGCGTCGACGACTTCCTCGCCGAGGCGACGCCTGAGGCCAAGCTCGCTCTGATCAAGGACGAGCAGACCAAGGGCCGCATGGTCGCGATGACCGGCGACGGGACGAACGACGCGCCCGCGCTGGCGCAGGCGGACGTCGGCGTGGCGATGAACACCGGGACGAGTGCGGCGAAGGAGGCCGGCAACATGGTCGACCTCGACTCGAACCCGACGAAGCTGATCGAGATCGTCGAGGTCGCCAAGCAGCAGCTGATCACCCGCGGCGCGCTGACCACGTTCTCGATCGCCAACGACGTGGCGAAGTACTTCGCGATCCTCCCGGCGATGTTCGAGTTCACCTACGCGACCACGCCCGGCCACCGCGGGCCGCTCTGGGCGCTGAACGTCATGCACCTCGGCGACCCGAAGAGCGCGATCGTCTCCGCGATCATCTTCAACGCCCTGGTCATCCCCGCTCTCGTGCCGCTCGCCCTCCGCGGCGTCAAGTACCGCGCAATCGGCGCGACGGCGCTGCTGCAGCGGAACCTCGTGATCTACGGGCTCGGCGGCGTGCTCCTGCCGTTCATCGGCATCAAGCTGATCGACCTCGTCGTCCACAACCTCTTGGGGGCGTAGGACGGCGCGCGGCCACTACCGCATCCTGCTCGGGATGGCCGCGGGCGTCGGCAAGACCTACCGCATGCTCCTCGAGGGACGGCAGGCGCAGGAGGAGGGGGAGGACGTCGTCATCGGCTACCTCGAGCCGCACGACCGGCCCGAGACGACGGCGCTCGCCGAGGGGCTGGAGGTCGTGCCGCGCCTGCGCGCGCAGCACGGGACGCTGGAGCTCGAGGAGATGGACGTCGACGGCGTGATCCGGCGGGCGCCGCAGCTGGCGCTGATCGACGAGCTGGCGCACACGAACTCGCCGGGGATGCGGCACGAGAAGCGCTGGCAGGACATCGAGGACGTGCTCGCGGCCGGGATCGACGTGATCTCGACCGTCAACGTCCAGCATCTCGAGAGCCTCAACGATGCGATCTTCGAGCTGACCGAGGTCCGCGTCCGCGAGACGTTTCCCGACCGGATCCTCGACGAGGCGGACGAGGTCGTTCTCGTCGACCTCTCGCCGGAGGAGCTCCGGGCCAGGCTCAAGGCCGGGAAGGTCTACAAGCACGACCGCGCCGACGTCGCGCTCGAGAACTTCTTCCGGGCCGACAAGCTGGCGGCGCTGCGCGAGCTCGCGCTCCGCGAGGTCGCGGACGACGTCGAGGCGCGGCGCGTCGCGCGCGAGCTCGAGCCGCTCTCGCGGCAGGCGGTGGGGGAGCGCGTGCTCGCCCTCGTCGAGCCGCAGCCGAAGTCGCAGCGGATCATGCGGCGCGCGTGGCGGTCGGCGCAGCGGCTCGGGACGACGATGGACGCGCTCTGGGTGCGCAAGCCGGGCCGGCCGCCGAGCGAGGAGGAGGCGACGCAGCTCGCGGCGCTCCGGCGCGTGGCGTCGATCCTCGGCGCGCATTTCATCGAGGCCGAGGGCGACGACCTCGTGGACACCGTCCGGCGCGTCGCGATCGAGCGCGGCTCGACCTACATCTTCGTCGGCACCCCCGACGAGTCGCGGCGGCGGGAGATCTTCGGCGGCTCGTTGCTCTCGCGCATGGTGCGCGAGCTGCCCGGCATCGACATCCGCGTGGTCGCCAACCGCACCGACCGGGACAGGTTGGAGCAGTGATCGTCGCCGTCGCCATCCTCGGCGCGCTCGTCGTCGTCCTCGCGGCGGCGCTCGTCGCGTCGCGCGGCGGGCTCGCTCCGCGGCGCCGCCCGAAGCCGGGCGCGCTCCGGATCCTCGT
Organism: Actinomycetota bacterium; assembly: GCA_019236545.1. GTDB lineage: Bacteria > Actinomycetota > Thermoleophilia > Gaiellales > Gaiellaceae > Palsa-739. Next base: position 2,439 of record JAFAIV010000222.1, read on the forward strand.
CCCGTTCACCGGCGGGACGCTGGAGCCGACCGTCCTCACCGCGGCGATCCGGATCGCGCAGGCACAGGAGGCGACCCTCGTTCCCGCGTACCTCCTGCGCGTGCCGCTCCAGTACCCGGAGGACTCGCCGATCGCGAGCGAGGTCGAGGTCGCGCTGCCGCTCCTCGAGGCGGTCGAGCATGCTGCGCTCCGCGCAGGGGTTCCCGTCGACGCGCGCATCGAGAAGGGGCGGACGCCGACGCACGCGCTGAAGCGGCTGTGGGAGGTCGAGCACTTCGACTTCGTCGTCGCGCCCGCGCCGAACGGGAACGGCGGCGGCTTCACGCTCAAGGACGTGAGCTGGATCCTCGCCCACGCCCCGAGCGAGACGGTGCTGCTGAAGCCCGCGCCTGCCGCGGCGTAATCCGGCCGCAGTACCGTTTCTCCCTGTGAGACAACGGTCGGAGCTCGTCGTGGGCGCGCTCGCGGGTGCGGGGGCGGTCGCGTTGGTCACGGGCGTCATCGACCTGCTGAAGCCGCACGTGCCGGTCCTCAGTCTCGGCGCCCTCTACCTGTTCGCGGTGCTCCCGGTCGCGGTGATCTGGGGCGCGTGGCTCGCCGCGGGCGTGTCGGTGGCGAGCATGCTCGCGTTCAACTGGCTCTTCCTCCCGCCGACGCACACGTTCCACCTGCGGGACTCGTCGAACTGGCTCGCGCTCGTGGTCTACCTCGCGGTGGCGGTCGTCGTCGGCGTGCTCGCCGCGAGCGTGCGGCGGCGGCGCGACGACGCCGAGCAGCGGCGCAAGGAGTCGCAGGTGCTCGCGCAGACCGCGACCGACCTGCTGCGGGGCGAGTCGCTGGAGGACGGCCTCGCGCGGCTGGCCGAGCTCAGCGCGGGCGTGCTCGGCGTCGACGCGGCGCGACTCGAGCTCGGCGAGCAGGCGCCCGGCCCGGGGGAGAAGGCGCTGCCGCTGGAGGCCTCGCGGCGCTCGGTGGCGACGCTGCTCCTCGACGGCCACGCCGCCGTCGACGAGGCGGTCGCGCGGCGATTCCTCCCGGCGCTCGCGGCGCTGCTGCGCGTCGTGATCGACCGGCGGACGCTCGAGGCCGAGGCGCTCGAGGCGGAGGCGCTGCGCCGGAGCGACGCCGTCAAGACCGCGCTCCTCCGCGCCGTGTCGCACGACCTTCGCTCGCCGCTGACCGCGATCCTCGCCTCGGCCGGCGCGCTCGGGAACCGGAGCCTCGACCTCAGCGAGTCGGATCGCGCCGAGCTCGCGGACGCGATCCGGGAGGAGGCGACCCGGCTCGACCGCGTCGTGGGCGACCTGCTCGACCTCTCGCGGCTGGAATCCGGCGCCGTCGAGGTGCACCGTGAGCTGTGGCCGGTGGACGAGCTCGTGGCGCAGGCGCTCGAGAGCGTCGGCGCGCGCGCCGACCGGGTCGTCGTCGAGATCGAGGCGGACGCGCCGCCCGTGCTCGTCGACGCGACGCACATCGAGCGCGTGCTCGCGAACCTGATCGACAACGCGCTGAAGTTCTCGCCGCCCGGGACGCCCGTCGTCGTCCGCACGGAGCACGGCGCGACCGAGCTGCGGATCCACGTCGTCGACCGCGGCCCGGGCCTCTCGGCGGACCAGCGGGAGGCGCTCTTCGAGCCGTTCGCGCGCGGCGACTCGCGCACGAAGGGCGCCGGCCTCGGCCTCGCCATCGCCCGGGGGTTCGCGGCCGCCAACGGCGCGGCGCTCTGGTCGCAGGACGACCCCACGGGCGGCCACTTCGTCCTCGCGCTCGCGCTCGCGGGCGAGCCGGCGGTGAAGGCGTGACGCGCGTCCTCGTCGTCGACGACGAGCCGCAGATCCTCCGTGCGCTCCGCACCAGCCTCCAGGGCGCCGGCTACGACGTCGCCACGGCCGAGACGGCCGAGCAGGCGCTGACCTCCCTCGCCGTCGACCCGCCGGACGCCGTCATCCTCGACCTCGTCCTGCCCGACGGGCGCGGCACCGACGTCTGCCGCGAGCTCCGCACGTGGAGCAAGGTGCCGGTGATCGTCCTCTCGGCAGTCGGCGACGAGGTGGAGAAGGTCGCCGCCCTCGACGCGGGCGCGGACGACTACGTGACGAAACCGTTCGGGATCGACGAGTTGCTCGCGCGCCTGCGCGCGGCCCTGCGGCGCGGCGAGCCGTCCGGGGAGCCGGTCGTCGAGGTCGGCGACCTGCGGATCGACCTCGAGAAGCGCTCGGTCGAGCTGGGCGGTAAACCGGTCCAGCTGACGCCGCACGAGTTCTCGCTCCTCCGCGTGCTCGCGCAGAGCCCCGGGAAGCTGCTGACCCACTCGGCGCTGCTGCGCGAGGTCTGGGGACGCGCCTACGGCGACGAGTCGCACTACCTCCACGTCTACGTGTCGCAGCTGCGGCGGAAGCTCGAGCCGGACCCTGCGCGGCCGCGCTACATCCTCACCGAGCCGGGGGCGGGCTACCGCCTCGCCGATCCTGCGCGTCTTGAGGAATCCTTGAGCCGCGGGCCGGAATCCTGAGCCACGCTTGAGCCGAACGAGCGCATGCTCGTTCCATGGCGGCTTACGCGAACCTCGACCTCCCGAACCCCTTCAAGGCGTCGTGGCCGCTGCTCGCGCTCGCCGCCCTCGCGGCGGCCCTCGAGATCGACCCGCGCCTGCCCTGGCTGCTCGGCGCCGTCGGCGCGATCTCGTTCGGCGTGGCCGCCCTCGTCCGCGCGGTCGCCGCCGAGCGCGAGCTGAACGAGGTCCGGCGCACCGCCGACCGCCTGATCGTCTACGCGCCTCGCACCCGCGACGCGACCGCGCTCGTGCTCTGGCGTGCCGAGGAGCTGACGCAGCGCGAGGAGCGCGCGAAGCTGAAGCGGGAGCTCGAGCGGACGATCCGCCAGCTCTCGCCCGACCGGCTTCCCGGCTCGTCGCCGATCCGCCGCGTCGCGGCCCGCCGCCACGTCGACCTCCTCCGCGCGCTGGCGCAGCGCGTGGGCGACGGCGACCCGGTCGCCGCGCGCGGGATCCTGCTCACGCGACAGCTCCTCCGCGACCCGGCGAGCCCGCTCTACGCGGAGGGCTCTGAGCCGCTGCTCGCCCGAGCGCTCACGCGCGCGCTGGGGGCGCTCGAGCCGTGAGCGCGCTGAGGGAGCGCCAGCGCGAGATCCCGCTCGAGCCGCGGCGCCTGCGCCGCGTCCTCGTCGGCCGCCCGATGCGGACGCACGAGGCGGAGGACGAGCTCCTCCCGATCCCGCTCGCGTTGCCGATCTTCGCCGCCGACGCGATCTCGTCGGTCGCGTACGCGACGGAGGCGGCGATGGTCGTCCTCCTCGCGGCCGGCCTCTCGGCGCTCCATGTCGCGCTGCCGATCTCGGTCGCCGTCGCGGCGCTGATGGCGATCGTGGTCACGTCGTACCGCCAGACCGTTCGGGCCTACGAGGTCTCCGGCGGCGCCTACGTCGTGGCCCGCGAGAATCTCGGGACGCTTCCGAGCCTGGTCGCCGCGGCGGCGCTTCTCGTCGACTACGTCCTGACGGTCGCCGTCTCGGTGGCGAGCGGCGTCCTCGCGATCACGTCGGCCGTCCCGTCGCTGAACAGCTACAACACCGAGCTCTCGCTCCTGGCGGTCGTCCTGATCACCGTCGTGAACCTTCGCGGCGTGCGCGAGTCCGGCCTCGCGTTCGCGCTGCCGACGTATCTCTTCATCGTCTCGATGCTCGTGATGGTCGGCGTGGGAGTCACCCGCTGCGCCACGTCGGCCTGCACGATCGCCCACACGCCGAATCCGCTGCCGGCCGGCGTCGGGACGCTCACGCTCTTCCTCGTCCTGAAGGCGTTCGCCTCGGGCGCGAGCGCGCTCACCGGCGTGGAGGCGATCGCCAACGGCGTCAACGCGTTCAAGCATCCGCAGGCGAAGAACGCGTCGCGGACGCTCGGCGTCCTCGGCGTCGTCGCGATCACGATGTTCCTCGGCGTCTCCTACCTCGCGGTCCACCTGCACGCGCGGCCGAGCTCGACCGACTCCGTCGTCTCCCAGGTCGCCCGCGCGGTCTTCCCGGCCGGGAGCCTCGGCGGCTGGATGTACTGGGTCGTCCAGGTCTTCACGTTCGCCGTGCTGATCCTCGCCGCCAACACGTCGTTCCAGGGCTTCCCGCGGCTCTCGGCGCTGCTCGCCCACGACAGGTTCATCGCGCGCCAGTTCGAGAACCTCGGCGACCGGCTCGTCTACTCGAACGGCGTCGGCGTCCTCGCCGGCGCGGCGTGCCTCCTGATCTGGATCTACCACGCCAACGTCAACAACCTGATCCACCTCTACGTCGTCGGCGTCTTCACCGCGTTCACCCTCTCGCAGGCCGGAATGGTGCGCTACTGGCAGCGGCGGCACGGGCCGGGCTGGAAGTGGCGCGCCCTGATCAACGGGACGGGCGCGATCGCGACCTTCGTGGTCATGGTCGTCGTCGTGATCACGAAGTTCACGGAGGGCGCGTGGCTCGTGATCATCGCCGTCCCGACGATGGTCGCGGGCTTCTACGGCGTCCGCCGGCACTACCGGCGCGTCGCGCGGAGGCTCGAAGCCGGGGCGGCCGCGGTCGTCGCGGCACCGCCCGCGAGGAACACGACGCTGCTGCTCGTCGAGTCGCTGGACGAGGCGAGCGACAAGGCGCTGTCGTTCGCTCGCCGGATCTCTCCGGACGGCCTGCGCGCTGTGCACGTGCCGACGAGCGCGACCGACCCGGGCATCCGGCCGCGGTGGTTCGCGCGGTCCGGAGGCGCGCCGCTCCTGGAGCAGCTCGACGGCAGCGACGGGGTCTCGGAAGCCGTGCTCGAGCAGGTGTGGCGCCTGCCTCGCGGCGAGTCCGACTTCGTGACGGTCGTCGTCCCGGAGCTCTTCTCGAACAACTCGCTGTTCGCGCAGGCGAGCCGGCCGCGCGAGTTCGCGCTGAAGCTGCGGCTGCTGACGGAGCCGGGCCTCGTCGTCGCCGACGTGCCTGCCGTGCGCGGGGAGGAAGAGGCAACCTCGCCGAAGCGCCTCGTCGCGCGCGTCCTCGTCTCCGGGATCAACGCCGCCTCGATGCGCGCCGTCAACTACGCGACGACGCTCGGCGTCGACGACACGCGCGCCGTCCACTTCGCCTTCAGCGCGGACGACGCATCCGTGCTTCGGAGCGAGTGGCGCAGCCAGGGCCCGCGGATCCCGCTCGAGGTGGACGACGCTCCGTATCGCGACCTCGGCGCGCCGCTGCTCCGCTACCTCCGGACGCTGACCGCGGACGGGGAGACCGAGGTGCTGGTGATCATGCCGGAGCTCGTCACGCGTGGCTGGCGGCGGCTGCTCCACAACCAGCGCGCGCTCTACCTCAAGCGCCTTCTGCTCTTCGAGCCCGACGTCGTGCTCGCGTCGGTGCCGTATCAGTTGCTCCGCTAGCCCCCGCGGGCACTAGATTCCGCGCGTGGCCAGACGCCGGAGACAGGCGCACGAGCTCGAGCGCGTGCTCGGCACGAACGCGCTCTTCGCCACCGCGTACGGGAACGTCGGCTCCTCGATCTACTACGCACTCGGCGTCGTCGCGGTCTACGCGCTCGGCCTGACGCCGATCGTCTTCATCATCGCCGGGCTGATCTTCGCGTGCACCGCGGCGACGTACGCCGAGGGCACGGTGCGCTACCCGGAGGCGGGCGGCTCCTCGAGCTTCGCGCGGCAC
>JAFAIV010000361.1 GCA_019236545.1 Actinomycetota bacterium
CCGTCCCAGTGCTCGTGGTGGAAGAGGACGTACGGGAGCGCGTGCCACACGCGGCGCAGCTCGAGGACGAGCGACGCCCCTGCCCTCGGGTGGCGCCGGATCTCGGCCTGCTCGTCGACCGTCAGCGGCCCGGCCTTCCCGAGCACCTCGCGGCGCACCTTCACCTTGCCGATGTCGTGCAGGGGCGCCGCGACCCGGAGCGTCCTGATCCGGTCGCGGTCCCAGCCGAGGCGGATCGCCACCGGCTCGGCGAGCGCCGCGACCCGCGCGCCGTGGCCGTAGGTCTGGTCGCGGATCTCGAGCGCGCGGGAGAGGGACGCCAGCATGCCGCCGTTTCTTCCTCGCGCCCGCGCGGACTCCTACTTCCAGATCCCGGCGATCGGCCGGGCGCGCGCGGCGAGCCCGAGCCGCGGCAGCCCCCAGGCGTCCTCGATCGTCCGCAGGAGCCCGTAGTGGTTCGTCGGCTGCGCGAAGACCGAGCCCGGCCGGACTGCCGGGCCGGCCGCCGCCGCGTAGATGTGGCCGCCGCCGCCGGCGTCGCTCGTGCCCTCGTCGAAGACGACGAAGACGACGCCGCCCGCGAGCGCGGGCGAGCGCAGGAGCGGGAGGACGTGCGCGCGGAGCCAGCGGTCGCTCGTCTCCGGGAAGCAGTCGTGCATGTCGTTGCAGAGGTCCGGGATGACGAGCGAGAAGTCCGGCAGCCGCCGCGCGGCCACGTCCGGCGCGAGCTGCGTCAGCGGGACGACCCGCGAGCGGTCGACGCCGCGGAAGTAGAGGAACGGGTCGTGCTTCTTCGCGTAGAGGCCCTCGACCGAGCCGTCCCACCCGGGCCTCGGCAGGCCCTCCGCGTAGGTCTTCCAGGTGCGGCCCGCCGCCTCGAGCTGCGACGCGAGGCTCGGTCCGGAGACGTCGCAGCTCGTGCAGTCGCTCGTGATGCCGTGGGTCGAGCCGGAGACGAGCGCGAGGTAGTTCGGGAGGCTCGGGTGCGTGACCGCGTCGTAGCGCGTGATGTCGGCCCCCGAGCGGAGGAGCGCGTTGAAGGTCGGCGCCTCGGGGTTGCCGACGATCTGGTCGCGCTCGCGGTTCTCGAAGACGACGACCACGACGTGCGTGAACCGCGGCAGCGCCGCGCGCGGCGGCACCGGTCCGGCCGCCGGCGTCCACTGGGTCGCGCCGCACCCGGCGAGCACGAGGACGGCCGCGAGCGCTGCAGCGGGGCGCACTAGAGCCGCTCCTCGAGGCGCTTCTTGCCGTAGTGGACGGCGAGGAAGCCGATCACCGTCAGCGCGGCGATCCCGGCGCCCGCGTAGATCCCGTAGCGCGAGATCGCGTCGCCCGCCGCGTGCCCCGCGTAGTACGACGCGAGCCCGACCCCGGTCGCCCAGCAGATCCCGCCGAGCGCGTTCCAGAAGAGGAACCGCCACCACTCCATCTTCCCGATCCCCGCCACCCACGCCGCGGTGTACCGCAGCACGGCGACGAAGCGCCCGAAGAAGACGGTCTTGCCACCGTGCCGCGCCATCAGCTTCTCCGCGCCCGGGAGGACGCGGTCGGAGTAGCGCCGCAGGACGCGCCAGCGCTGGAAGAGCGCGCGCCCGCCGATCCTGCCGAGCAGCCAATAGCCGAGGTTGTCGCCGAGGATCGCCCCCGCAGCGGCGAGCGCGATCACCCACGCGATCGAGTAGTCCCCCTGCGACGCGAGGACGCCAAAGGCGATCAGGGCCGTCTCTCCCGGGAGCGGCAGGCCGAACGACTCGAGCAGGACGACCACGAAGAGCAACGGCAGACCGTTGCTCGTGAAGAAGTGGGTCATCCCCGGCGATGGTACGGGTGAGCCCGCACCGCTCTGCGGGTCTCCACGCACGAGGCGTCCGGATCGCTGGGTTAGAGTCCGCCGCGTGAGGGTCGGTGTCCCTGTGGAGACGACGCCCGACGAGCGCCGTGTCGCTCTCGTGCCCGAGACCGTCGGCAAGCTCGCCGGCGCGGGTTTCGAGGTCGTCGTGGAGAGCGGCGCGGGCGTGCCCGCCTCCTTCCCGGACGACGCGTACACCGCGGCCGGCGCGACCCTCGGGGACCCGTGGGGCGCGGACGTCGTCGTCAAGGTGCGGAAGCCGTCCGCGGACGAGGTCGCAAAGGTCCGCGACGGACAGATCCTGATCGGTTTCCTCGACCCGCTCGCCGATCCCGACCGGGTCGCGGCGCTCGCGTCGCGCGGCGTGACCGCGTTCGCGATGGAGTCGATCCCGCGGATCACGCGCGCGCAGCCGATGGATGCGCTCTCGTCGCAGGCGACCGTCGGCGGCTACAAGGGCGCGCTGCTCGCGGCCGAGCACCTCCCCCGTTTCTTCCCGATGCTGATGACCGCGGCGGGCACCGTCCCGCCCGCGAAGGTGCTCGTGATCGGCGCCGGCGTCGCCGGACTGCAGGCGATCGCCACCGCGCGCCGCCTCGGCGCCGTCGTGACCGGCTTCGACGTCCGCCCCGTCGTCCGCGAGCAGATCGAGAGCCTCGGCGCCAACTGGCTCGACCTCGGCGTCACCGGCGCGGAGGCCGAGGGCGGCTACGCGCGCGAGCTGACGCCGGAGGAGATGAAGGCGCAGCAGGTGGCGCTCGAGGGCCGGATCGCCGACTTCGACTGCGTGATCACGACCGCCGCCGTCCCGGGGCGCGCGGCGCCGCGGATCATCCCGACCTCCGCCGTCGACGCGATGCGGCCCGGCTCCGTGATCGTCGACCTCGCCGCCGAGACCGGCGGCAACGCCGAGCCGACCGAGCCCGGGAAGGTCGTCGACCACGGCGGCGTCACGCTCGTCGGCCTGACGAACCTCCCGTCGACGATGCCGTACCACGCCTCGATGCTCTACTCGCGCAACGTCCACGCCCTGCTGCTGCACCTCGCCCCCGGCGGCGAGCTGAACCTCGACTGGGCGGACGAGATCACCGCCGGCGCGTGCGTCGCCGGCCGCAAGGAAGGGGTGCCTGCGTGAGCCACGGGACGCTGCTCGTCTTCGAGGTGACGATCCTCGTGCTGGCGATCTTCCTCGGCTTCGAGGTGATCTCGAAGGTGCCGACGCTGCTGCACACGCCGCTGATGTCGGGCACCAACGCGATCCACGGCATCGTGATCGTGGGCGCGATGATCGTCCTCGGGCTCGACCACAAGGACACGTTCACCTGGATCATCGGCTTCCTCGCGGTCGTGCTCGCGTCCGCGAACGTCGTCGGCGGCTTCGTCGTCACCGACCGGATGCTCGAGATGTTCAAGAAGCGCGAGCCGTCCAAGCCGGTCGACGCGTCGCAGAACGGCAAGGGGACGACGTGAGCACGAACGTCGCGAACCTGCTCTACCTGATCACGATCGTCACGTTCATCCTCGCGCTGCACTTCCTCTCGAACCCGGCGCAGGCGCGGCGCGGCAACCAGATCGGCGCGGCGGGGATGGTGCTCGCGGTCGTCGTCA
>JAFAIV010000295.1 GCA_019236545.1 Actinomycetota bacterium
GTCGTGCGCGACGAGGATCACGGCGGCGTCGAGCGACTGCAGCTCCTTCTCCAGCCACTCGAGCGAGGCGACGTCGAGGTGGTTCGTCGGCTCGTCGAGGAGCAGCAGGTCGGGGTCGCCCCCGAGCGCGCGGGCGAGCGAGGCGCGCGTGAGCTCACCGCCGGAGAAGGTCCGCAGCTGCCGGTCGAGGTGCTCGTCGGCGAAGCCGAGCCCGCGCAGGACGGAGGCGGCGTGGTCGCGCCAGCCGTACCCGCCAGCGTGCTCCAGGCGCGCCTGCGCCTCCGCGTAGCGGTTCAGCGTCGCCTGCGCGTGGTCGCCCGCCGCCATCGCCTGCTCGAGACGGTGCAGCTCCTGCTCCAGCGCAACGAGGTCGCGCGCACCGGAGAGGACGTACTCGCGCAGCGTCAGCTCCTGATCGAGCGGCGGCCGCTGGTCGTGCAGCGCGACGCGCGTCCCCTTCGCGAACGCGAGCTCGCCGCCGTGCTTCTCGGTCTCGCCGGCGAGGATCCGCAGCAGCGTCGTCTTCCCCGCGCCGTTCGGCCCGGAGAGCGCGACCCGGTCACGCCGTTCGACGGAGAACGAGACGCCGTCGAAGAGGACGCTGCCGGCGAGCTCCTTGCGGAGGTTGGAGGCAATGACGACTGCCATGGGGACGCAGGGTAGATTCGCCCGGTGGCGACGTCGACGGCCTGGCACATCCGCGGGAGCTACTTCGAGTCCTGCAACTGCGACCCCATCTGCCCCTGCCGCCGCGTCGACGGCGAGGCCGGTGGACGCTCGACGCACGGCGTCTGCACCGGGCTCCTCTCGTGGCTGATCGAGGAGGGCGAGGCGCGGGGCGTCGACCTCTCGGGGCTGCCCGTCGCGCTCGCGTTCCGGTACGACGACGACGAGCCGGGCTCGCCCTGGCTGTGGATCCTCTATGTCCCGGAGGAAGCGAGCGACGAGCAACGCGCCGCGCTCGAGGCGGTCTTCACGGGGCGGCTCGGCGGGGACGCGCAGCGGCATTTCCCGTGGGCGTGGAAGGCGAGCGACCTCGTCGCCGTCCGCCCGGCGGCGATCGAGGTCGACCACGCGCGGCGGCGCCAATGGCTCCGCGTCCGTGACCTCGCGACGGTGCGGATCCGCGACCGATACGCAGCGCAGGCCGTCGTCTCCTGCGTCATCCCCGGCTACGACCGCGACGGCGAGGAGCTCGTCGCGGAGGAGCTGGCGCTCCACGACGGGCCGTTCGAGGTCGAGCTACACGAGGTCTGCGGCTACGGCTCGACGTTCGAGTACGCCGGGTGAGCGTCCTCGCGCTCGACATCGGCTCCTCGTCGGTGCGCGCGCAACGGTTCGACGAGGGCGGCAACCCCGTCGGCGAGCTTCGCAAGGGGAGCTACGAGACGCAGGACGCGGCCGAGGTCGCGGCGCTCGTGCGGGACGTCCTCGGCGGCGAGGAGCCGGACGGCGTCTCCTGCTTCGCGCACAGCCTCGTCGCGGTCGACGCGGAATGGAACCCGCTGACGCCGATCCTCGGCTGGCGCGACACCCGCTCGGCCGCGGCGGCCGAGTGGCTGCGACGCCGCGTCGACAACGACGCCGTCCACGCGCGCACCGGCGCCTACCTCCACCCCTCGTTCTGGCCGGCGAAGCTCGCCTGGCTCGCGGAGGCCGAGCCGGAGACGTGGCGCCGGGCGGAGCGGTTCGTCTCCTTCGCGGACTTCGTCGCGGGCGCACCGGAGACGAGCCTCTCGATGGCGTCGTCGTCGGGCCTGCTCGACCTGACGACACGCGACTGGGACGAGGAGCTCCTCGACGTGCTCGGCCTCGAGCGCGAGCGGCTGCCCGCGATCGTCGACCGGCCCACCTGGATCGACGCCGCATGCTCCAACGTCGGCGCAGGCTGCACGACCCGCGACCGCGCCGCGCTCATGGTCGGCACCTCCGGCGCGCTACGCGTCCTCTACGAGAGCGAGCGGCCGCAGCCGAAGCCGGGCCTGTTCGCGTACCTGATGGACGAGCGCCGCGTCGTCGAGGGAGGCGCGCTCTCCGACGGCGGCAACCTCTACGACTGGCTCCGCCGGACGCTCCAGGACGACGGCGGCTCGCTCGCCGGCCGCGACCCGCGCGACCACGGCCTCACCTTCCTTCCCTTCCTCGGCGGCGAGCGCTCGACCGGCTGGAACCCGGACGCGCGCGGGACGGTGCACGGCCTGACCTTCGCGACGACGCCCCTCGACCTGCGCCAGGCCGCGTACGAGGGGGTCGGCTTCCGGTTCGCGGCGATCGCCGAGCTGCTGCCCGACGTGACCGAGGTCGTGGCGACCGGCGGCGGGCTCCTCCACGACCTCGACTGGGTGCAGATCATGGCCGACGCGCTCGCGCGGCCGGTCCTCGTCAGCGCCGTGCCGGAGGCGTCGCTCCGTGGCGCGGCGGTTTCGGTCCTGCAACGGATGGGACACGAACCGGGAGACGCTCCGACCGGCGAGGTCTTCCACCCGCGCGAAGACCGGGCAGAGGCATATCGTTCGGCGCGAGAAGACCAGCAACGACTCTACGAGGTGCTCCGTGGCGAACAGTGAGCTCGAACAGCGCTCGATCGACACCATCCGCACGCTTGCGATGGACTCGGTCCAGCAGGCGAACGCGGGGCACCCGGGGACGGCGATGGCGCTCGCCCCGCTGGCCTATCTCCTCTACCGCGAGGTGATGCGGCACAGCCCCGCGAACCCGCACTGGCCCGACCGCGACCGCTTCATCCTCTCGGCCGGCCACGCCTGCATCCTCCAGTACGCCGCGCTGCACATCTCCGGCTACAACCTCTCGCTCGAGGAGCTGAAGCGGTTCCGGCAGTGGGAGTCGCTCACGCCCGGTCATCCGGAGGTCAACCACACGCCGGGCGTCGAGGCGACGACCGGCCCGCTCGGGCAGGGCTTCGCGAACGGCGTCGGCTTCGCGATGGCGGAGCGCTACCTCGCCGAGCGCTACAACCGGCCGTACGACGAGATCGTCGACCACCGCGTCTACGCGATCTGCTCCGACGGCGACCTGATGGAGGGCGTCTCGAACGAGGCGGCCTCGATCGCGGGCCAGCTCGGACTCGGGAAGCTCGTCTACTTCTACGACGACAACCACATCACGATCGACGGCACGACGCGGCTCTCCTTCTCGGCCGAGGACCAGGGCGCGCGCCTCGCGGCGCAGGGATGGCACGTCCAACACGTCGACGACGCGAACTCCCTCGACGAGCTGCGCGCGGCGATCGCGAACGCGCAGGCGGAGGTCGAGCGGCCGTCGTTGATCGTCGTCCACAGCCATATCGCCTTCGGCGCTCCCCGCGCGGTCGACACGGCGAAGTCGCACGGCGCGCCGCTCGGCGAGGAGGAGGTGCGCGCGACGAAGGAGGCGCTCGGCTGGGACCCGGACGCGAAGTTCCTCGTCCCCGACGACGTCCGCGAGCACATGAACGTCACCGAGCGCGGCGTCGGCTACGAGGACGAGTGGCAGCAGCGGCTGGCGGCGTGGTCGGCGAAGTACCCGGGCCTGCGCGAGGACTGGGATCAGGTCCAGAGCGGCAAGCCGCGCCCGGGCTGGGTCGAGGCGCTGCCCGACTTCCCGAAGGGCGAGGAGATGGCGACGCGCGACGCCGGCGGGAAGACGATGGAGGCGTTCAAGCGCTTCACGCCGACGATGATCGGCGGCGCCGCCGACCTCGTCGAGTCGACGAAGACGGAGTTCAAGGGCGGCGGCGTCTTCTCCGCGATCCACGCCGGCCGCAACGTCGCCTTCGGCATCCGCGAGCATGCGATGGGCTCGATCGTCAACGCGCTCGCGCTCCACGGCGGCATCGTCAAGCCGTACGGCTCGACCTTCCTCATCTTCAGCGACTACATGCGGCCGGCCGTCCGGCTGTCGGCGCTCTCGAAGATCCCGGTCGTCTGGGCCTGGACGCACGACTCCGTCGGGCTCGGCGAGGACGGGCCGACGCACCAGCCGGTCGAGCACTACGCCGCGCTCCGCGCGATCCCGAACTTCTGGTTCGTCCGCCCGGCCGACGCGACGGAGACGGTCGGCGCGTGGAAGGTCGCACTCGAACGGGAGGACGGGCCGGTCGGGCTCGCGCTGACCCGCCAGAAGGTGCCGACGCTCGCCGAGTCGACGGTCGAGGGCGTCGCCCGCGGCGCCTACGTCCTCTGGGAGAGCGAGGGCGCGAACGGCCTCCCGGACCTCGTCTTCCTCGCCACCGGCTCCGAGGTGCACATCGCGCTCGAGGCGGCGCGCCGGGTCGCGGAGCAGGGGACGAGCGCGCGGGTCGTCTCGATGCCGTGCTGGGAGCTCTTCGAGGCGCAGGGCAAGGACTACCGCGACGAGGTCATCCCGCCCGACGCGAAGGCGCGGCTCTCGGTGGAAGCCGGTGTCTCGCTCGGCTGGGCGCGCTGGGTCGGCGACGAGGGCGACTCGATCTCGATCGAGCACTTCGGCGCCTCGGCCCCTGGGACGACGGTGCTGGAGAAGTTCGGCTACACGGTCGACGCGATCGTCGACAAGGCGCTCGCCCTGCGGACGCGCGTCTCCTGATGCAGGTCGCCGTCGCGTTCGACCATCGCGGCGTGCACCTGCGCGAGACCGTGCTCGCCGCGCTCGCGGAGCTCGACCACGGCGTCGTCGACCTCGGCACCGACACGGACGCGGTGCGGGTCGACTACCCGGACAAGGCCGCCGAGCTCGGCGCGGCCGTGACGGACGGCCGGGCGGAGCGCGGCGTGCTCGTCTGCGGCTCCGGCGTCGGCGCGGCCGTCGCGGCCTGCAAGGTGCGCGGGATCCGTGCCGCCATCTGCCACGACGTCTACTCCGCGCACCAGGGCGTCGAGCACGACGACATGAACGTCCTCTGCCTCGGCTCCGAGATCGTCGGCCCGAGCCTCGCGGCCGACCTCGTCCGCACCTTCCTCGCCGCGCGCTTCGACGGCGGGGAGCGCTACGTCGCCAGACTGGACAAGGTCCGACGGATGGAAGAAGGGATGCTCAATGGCTAAGTCCCGCATGCACCAGCTGCTCGACCGCGGCGTCTCGCCGTGGATCGACTACCTCTCGCGCGACATGCTCCAGCAGGGCGAGCTCGCGCGGATGATCGAGGAGGACGCGATCCGCGGCGTCACCTCGAACCCGACGATCTTCCAGAAGGCGATCTCGCAGGGGAACGCCTACGACGAGCAGCTCGCCGAGCTCCTGGAGCACGAGACCGACCCGAAGGAGATCTTCCTCCAGCTCGCCGTCCGCGACGTCCAGGCGGCGCTCGAGATCCTCGCGCCGGTCCACGAGGCGAGCCCGCAGGACGGCTACGTCTCGCTCGAGGTCGACCCGACGCTCGCGTACGACCCCGAGGCGACCTTCGACGAGGCGATGCGCTTCTTCAGCTGGATCGACCGGCCGAACCTCTACGTGAAGATCCCGGCGACGAAGCCCGGGCTCTCCGCGATCGAGGACTGCATCGCGCACGGGAAGTCGATCAACGTGACGCTGATCTTCTCGCTGCAGCGCTACAAGGAGGTCGTCGAGGCCTACCTCCGCGGGCTGGAGCGGCTCGTCGCGTCGGGCGGGAAACCGTCGGAGGTGCGGTCGGTGGCGAGCTTCTTCGTCTCGCGCGTGGACTCCGAGGCGGACAAGCGGCTCGAGGCGATCGGGACGAAGGAGGCGCTCGCGCTGCGCGGCAAGCTCGCGATCGCGAACGCCAGGCTCGCCTACGAGCACTACCAGGAGGCGTTCTCCGGGCCGCGCTGGGAGTTCCTCGCGGGCAAGGGCGCCTACCCGCAGCGCTGCCTCTGGGCCTCGACCTCGACGAAGAACCCGGAGTACCGCGACGTGATCTACGTCGAGGACCTGATCGGCCCCGACACCGTGAACACGATGCCGGAGGAGACGATCCGCGCCTTCCAGGATCACGGCGAGGTCGACGGCGACACGGTCACGAAGGGCGTGAAGAAGGCGCACAAGCTCCTCGAGGAGCTGGCCGAGGTCGGCGTCGACTACGACGACGTGACGCTGACGCTCGAGCTCGAGGGCGTCCAGAAGTTCGCCGACTCGTTCGCCGAGCTGCTCGACGGCGTCAAGGCCAAGCGCGGCGAGCTCGTCTCCTCGTGACGATGAACCGCGCGGAGCTCGTCGACCGGATCTGGGAGCGCGACCCGACCACGTGGACGGGCCGCGACGAGGCGAAGTGGCTGGGCTGGCTCGACGAGCCGCACCGGATGCGCGAGCGCGCGCGCGAGCTGCGCGAGTTCGCGGACGGCGTGCGCGCGGACGGGCTCGACACGGTCGTCCTGCTGGGGATGGGCGGGTCGAGCCTCGCGCCGGAGGTGCTGCGGAGGACGTTCGGCGTCGACGGCTTCCACGTCCTCGACACGACGCACCCGCGGGCGATCCGCGACCTCGAGTCCCGGCTCGACCTCGGGCGGACGTTGTTCGTGTCGGCGTCGAAGTCCGGCTCGACGCTGGAGACGCGCTCGCACACCGACTACTTCTGGGAGAAGAGCGGCCGCGACGGCTCGCGGTTCGTCGCGATCACCGATCCCGGCTCGTCGCTGGAGAAGACGGCGCAGGAGCGGGGCTTCCGGCGCGTCTTCGCGGGCGAGCCCACGATCGGCGGGCGGTACTCCGCGCTGTCGCCGTTCGGGATCGTCCCGGCGGCGCTGATGGGGATCGACGTCGACCGGCTGCTCGCCGCGGCGGAGGAGATGGTCGACGCCTGCCGCCTGGACGACGGCAACCCCGGCTGGGAGCTCGGCGCGCAGTTCGGCAGCGGCTGGCAGGAGGGCCGCGACAAGATCTGCATCGCGGAGACCGACGGCGGCTTCGGCCTCTGGGCGGAGCAGCTGATCGCCGAGTCGACCGGCAAGCTCGGCAAGGGGCTCGTCCCCGCGCCGGGCGAGTCGCCCGACGGACCCGACCGGCAGGGCGCGCAGCCGCAGGTGCCTGAGCCGTACGCGCTCGGCGCCGAATTCTTCCGCTGGGAGTTCGCGATCGCCGTCGCCGGCGCATTCCTCGAGATCAACCCGTTCGACCAGCCCGACGTCCAGGCGGCGAAGGACAAGACGAACGAGGTGCTCGCCACCGGGCAGGAGCCGGAGCTCGAGCCGGAGGGGTCGCTCGACGAGCTGCTCGCGCAGGCGCGCGAGGGCGACTACGTCTGCGTGCAGGCGTTCGTGAACCCGGCGACCGATCTCGACCCGCTCGTCGCGCGGATCCGCAGCCGGACGAGCTGCGTCGTCACCCACGGCTACGGCCCGCGCTACCTCCACTCCACCGGGCAGCTGCACAAGGGCGGCCCGAACACCGGCCTCTTCCTCCAGGTCGTCGACGACCCGGGCGAGGAGCTGCCGATCCCGAACCAGCCGTTCGGCTTCCGCCGGCTGATCCGCGCGCAGGCCGCCGGCGACTTCGAGTCCCTGAAGGAGCGCGGCCGCCGGGTCGCGCGCGTCCGACTGGAGGATCTCTAGTGCAACTCGGAATGATCGGCCTCGGCCGGATGGGCCACGGGATGACCGAGCGCCTGCGCGAGCACGGCCACGACGTCAAGACGTACGACCCGGCCGTCGAGTCGCGCACGGCCACGTCGATCGCCGAGCTGCGCGACCAGCTCGACAAGCCGCGCGCCTTCTGGATGATGGTGCCGTCGGGGAAGGTGACGGAGGACGTCTTCCGCGAGCTGCTCCAGGTCGCGGAGCCGGGCGACACGATCGTCGACGGCGGCAACTCGAACTTCCGCGACTCGCAGCGCCGGGCCGAGCAGGCCGCCGGGCGCCAGCTCCACTTCGTCGACGCGGGCGTCTCCGGCGGCATCTGGGGCCTCGAGGTCGGCTTCTGCCTGATGGTCGGCGGCGAGGACGAGCCGGTGAAGCGCCTCGAGCCGGTCTTCAAGTCGCTCGCGCCGGAGGGCGGCTACGCCCACGTCGGCGCGTCCGGCGGCGGCCACTTCGTGAAGATGGTCCACAACGGGATCGAGTACGGCCTGATGCAGGCGTACGCCGAGGGCTTCGAGCTGATGGAGCACTCCGAGTTCGACCTCGACCTGCACGAGATCTCGGGCATCTGGCGCTACGGCTCGGTCGTCCGCTCCTGGCTGCTCGAGCTCCTGCACAGCGCGTTCGACGAGCACGGCAACGACCTCGGCGACATCGCGCCGTACGTGGAGGACTCCGGCGAGGGCCGCTGGACGATCCACGAGGCGATCGCGGAGAACGTGCCGGTGCCGGTGATCGCGGCGTCGCTGTTCGCGCGGTTCGCGTCGCGTGACGAGATCAACTTCTCGGCGAAGGTCGCGGCCGCGCTCCGCAACCAGTTCGGCGGCCACGCGATCAAGGCGGCGCAGCAGGCGAAGTCGTCGCCGGATCCCCGCTGATGGCGCAGACGGAGCAGCAGCGGGAGAACCCGCTCGCCGAGGGCCTGACGCTCAAGCGGACGCCGGACCCGTGCACGCTCGTCATCTTCGGCGCCTCCGGCGACCTCGCCCACAAGAAGCTGATGCCGGCCCTGTACGCACTCGCGTACCGGCGGCTGCTCCCGCAGCGGATCGCGATCGTCGGCGTCGCCCGCACCGACGGCGACGACGAGTCGTACCGCCAGGACATGGAGCAGACGATCCGCAAGTACGCGCGCGACCCGTTCGACGACAAGATCTGGGCCGACCTCGGCCCGTCGCTCCACTACGTCTCGACCGACTTCGCCGACGAGGGCGGCGAGGACAAGCTGCAGCAGCGCGTGATCGAGCTCGACAAGGAGAAGGACCTCGGCGGCAACCGCGTCTACTACCTCGCGGTGCCGCCGCCCGCATTCCCGACGATCGTCGAGGAGCTCGGCAAGCGGCGCGACGAGCTGCACGGCTGGGTGCGGCTGATCGTCGAGAAGCCGTTCGGGCACGACCGCGAGTCGGCGCAGGCCCTGAACAAGATGCTCTGGGCGCACTTCAGCGAGAGCGAGATCTTCCGGATCGACCACTACCTCGGCAAGGAGACCGTCCAGAACATGCTCGCCCTTCGCTTCGCGAACGGGATCTTCGAGCCGATCTGGAACCGCCAGTTCATCGACCACGTCCAG
>JAFAIV010000132.1 GCA_019236545.1 Actinomycetota bacterium
CCGGCGCCTCGACGAGGAGCTCGTCGTGCACCTGGAGGACGAGCCGCGCCGACCGGCCCTCGTCCCGCAGGCGCCGGTGGATCGCCACCATCGCCACCTTGATGATGTCGGCGTTCGAGCCCTGCATGACGAAGTTGACGGCGACGCGCTCGCCGAGGCCGCGCGTCTGCCGGTTGCGGGCGCGCAGCTCGGGGACGGGGCGGCGCCGGCCGAGGAGGCTCGTCGCGTAGCCGTCCTGCTCCGCCTGCTCGATCGTCCGCTCGATGAAGTCCTGGACGAGCGGGAAGCGCGCGAGATAGGCGTCGATGTAGGCCTGCGCCTCCTCGCGCGGGATCTCGAGGTTCTCCGAGAGCCCGTACGCGGAGATGCCGTAGACGATCCCGAAGTTGATCATCTTCGCGATCGAGCGCTGGCCCGACGTGAGCGCGGCGGGGTCGACGCCGAGCACCTCGGCCGCCGTAGCGGTGTGGATGTCCTCCCCGCGCTCGAACGCCTCGCGCAGCTTCGGCTCGCCGGAGACGTGCGCGAGGATGCGCAGCTCGATCTGCGAGTAGTCGGCGGAGATGAGCCGCCAGCCGGGCTCGGCGACGAAGGCGGAGCGGATCTCGCGGCCGATCTCGGTGCGGATCGGGATCGACTGGAGGTTCGGGTTCGAGGTCGAGAGCCGGCCGGTCGCGGCGACGGCCTGGTTGAAGTGCGTGTGCAGGCGGCCGTCCTCGCCGAGCAGCGCCGGCAGCGGCTGCAGGTACGTGTTCAGGAGCTTCGAGAGCTCGCGCCACTCCTCGACGACCTCGACGACCTCGTGCTCGCCGCGGATCGAGCGCAGCACCTTCGTATCGGTCGAGTAGCCGGTCTTGCCCTTGCGGCCGGGGGTGAGGCCGAGCTTCTCGAAGAGGATCCGCGCGAGCTGCTGCGGCGAGCCGAGGACGAACTCCTCGCCCGCGAGCTCGTACGCGCGCGACTCGAGCTCTTCGACGCGATCGGCGAGGCGGGCGGTGATCTCGCCCATGCGGTACGTGTCGATCCGGACGCCGGCGCGCTCCATCTCGGCGAGGACGCCGGTCAGCGGGAGCTCGACGTCGCGGTAGAGCCGCTCCGCCCCGCGCTCGCGCACGCGCTCGAGCAGCGGATCGCGGAGGCGCAGCGTCACGGCGGCGTGGCGGACGAGTCGCGCCGTCTCCTCCTCGGCCTCCGGCTCGGGGCCGGCCTCGACCGCGTACTCGCCGGCGAGGTCGTCGAGAAGGTACTCGCTCCGGCCCGGGTCGATCAGGTACGCGAGGAGCATGGTGTCGTCCGTCGCGTCGACACCGGCGGCCTTCGCGTCGTGCGCGACGAAGTCGCCGGCGAGCCGCTCCGGCCGCGGCGAGACGACCACCTCGTCGGCGCTCGCCACGGCGATCCGGCCGTTGTCGGCCGCGATTCCGCCCGCCGCCGGCGGCGTTCCCTCGCGCCAGCGCACGGCTGTCCCCGCGGAGATGCGCTCCCGCGCCGGGACGGCCTCGTCCAGCTCCTCGACCCGGCCGAGCAGCGCCCGGAACTCGAAGCGCCGGAACATCTCCCGGAGCTGCGACCGGTCCGGCGGCGCGAGGACGAGCTCGGCGGGGTCGCACTCCAAAGGCAGGTCGCGGCGCATCGTCGCGAGCTGCTTCGCGGCGCGCGCCTGGTCGGCGAACTCCGTCAGGTTCTTCCGCCGCGCCGGCGACTGCTCGTCCACGTGCGCGAGCACCTCCTCGAGCGAGCCGTACTGCGCGATCAGCTGGCCCGCCGTCTTGTCGCCGATCCCCGGGACGCCCGGGATGTTGTCCGAGCTGTCGCCCTTGAGGCCGATGAAATCCGGGATCTGGTCGGGCCGGATCCCGTAGCGCGCCTCGACGCGGTCCGGGGTGTAGACGTTCACGTCCGAGACGCCGCGCGGCGTCATCATCAGGACGACGTTGTCGCTGACGAGCTGGAACGCGTCGCGGTCGGTCGAGACGACGCACGTCCGGATCGCCGCCTCGTCCGCGCGCGTGGCGAGCGTCGCGATCACGTCGTCCGCCTCCCAGCCCTCGAACTCGAGGTTGCGGTAGCCGAACGCCTCGACGATCGGCCGGAAGTGCGGGAACTGCTCCTGGAGCAGCTCGGGCATCGGGCGGCGGCCCTCCTTGTAGACGACCTCGACCGCCGCGGCCTCGGCGTGACGGTGGACGGGGCGCGTGTCCCAGGCGACGGCGACGCCCTTCGGCCGGTAGTCCGAGAGGAGCTTGAAGAGCATGTTCGTGAACCCGAGCAGCGCGCCGGTCGGGTAGCCCTCGGTCGTCGCGAGCTCCTCCGGCAGCGCGAAGAAGGCGCGGTAGGCGAGGTTGTTACCGTCGACGAGGAAGAGCTCGGCGTCGCGCGCGGGCGCGTCGTTCAGGTCGAGCTCGGCGCCGGTGAGCGTCTTCGGAGACATCCGTCTCCGAGTCTATTCGCCCTACTTGAGGGTCTTGAGGTACGCGATCAGGTCGGCGATCTGCGCGTCGGTGAGGATGCCGCCCCAGTGCGGCATCGAGACGATCGGCGCCTTGCCGATCACGCTGCCGCTGCGGATCACGTCCGCGATCGCCTTGTCGGTCGGGAAGTCGTGGTGGAAGCCGCCGCCCGACAGCGGCGGGATGACCTTGTCGTGCGAGAGCGGGTTCGGGATGCCGCCGAGGCCGCTCGGGCCGTGGCAGTTGATGCAGCCGTAGCGCTGGTAGAGGGCGGCGCCGGCGACGGCCGGAGCCTCGTCGTAGGGCACGTGGACGGGCTGCGCGTTCGGATCGTTCGGGAGACCGGCGCGGATGTAGGCGACGAGGTCGGTCACCTGCGTGTTCGACATGACCTCGCCCCAGACCGGCATGTACGGCTGCTTCGGGTTCGCCGACGCGCCGAGGCCGTGGTCGATGATCGTCCGCAGCTGCGCGACGGTCAGCGTCTTCCCGGCCGAGGTCAGCGCCGGGACGGCGGGTGAGACGCCGCCGCGGCCCTGCGCGCCGTGGCACTGGGAGCAGGCGAAGAGGACGAAGTCGTGCGCGCCCGCCTGCACCGACGGGCTCAGGTTCGACGGCCCCGCCGAGGCGGCCGGCGCGGAGCCGCCCGTCCTCGTCACCGTGGTGGTCGCGTTCGTGTAGTGGCCGGCCGCGAAGCCGATCAGGGCCGCCGCGATCGCGAATGCGGCGATCCCTCCGACGACGGCCAGCGCCACGCGACCCATGCGGGGATGATCGGGGCGCGCGGGCTCTCGTCCATCCGTAGGAAGCCGTTGATTGAATCCGCGGCGTGCCGCGCATCCCTCTGCTCTCGGGGACGGGGCTGGTGGTGGCGTCGGCGCCCGACGACGCGGTCGTGGTCGGCCCGCCGCCCCCGCACGCCCACGTCGCCGACATCGCCGCCGCCGTCCGGGACGCGCTGCGCTTCCCGCTCGAGGGCCGGCCGCTCGAGGCGCTCGCGCGGGAGGCGCGCCGGGCGACGATCGTCGTCGAGCCGCCCGTCCTGCCGATCCCGAGCGTCCCCACCGACCCACGCCAGACGGCGATCGCCGCCGTCGTCGCGGAGCTGGAGCGCCTGGGGGTCCAGACCGGCTGGCAGACGATCCTCGTCGCCGGCGGCTTCGGGCGGAGGCTCTCGCAACGCGAGCTGCCGGCGCTCGTGACGCCGGAGCTGGCACGCCGGTTCCACGGGCGGGTCGTCGTCCACGACGTCGAGGACCCGGAGCTGGCCGAGCTCGACGGCTTCCGAGTGAGCCCTGCGCTCCTCGACACCGACCTCGTCGTCGTGGTCACCTCGGCCGAGACCGTGCTGCACGGCGGCCCGGCGGCGCTCGTCGGCGCGGCCGGTCGCGACGAGCTCCGCGCCGCGTCGGCGGACTCGCTGCTCGAGACGCGCGGCTCCGGCGGCTGGCAGACGGCGGCCGCGCTCGAGCGCGCGCTCGGGCGACGGGTGCCGGTGGTCGGCGTGTCGGTCGTCCTCAACCATCCGGTCGTGAGTGGGCTCCTGCGCGGCTACCCGTACGAGCCGGAGGCGCGCGAGCGGGTGGCGCGGACGCCGCTGCGCCTCGCGTTCAACTCCCTGCCAGGGATCGCGCGGCGCGAGGTGCTGCGCCGGCTGCCGACGGAGGTCTCGGTCGCGGCCGCCTTCGCGGGCCCGCCGTCGGTCGTCCACGCGGAGGCGCTGCTGCGCGCGGTCGAGCTGCGGCGTGCCGAGCTTCCGCAGCCGGTCGACGCGCTCGTCGTCGGCATCCCCGGGACCGCGCCGCTCGTCCCGCGCGAGCGCCCGAACCCGCTGCTCGCCGCCTATCTCGGGCTCGGGCTCGCGCTCCGGCTCTGGCGCGACCGCTTCCCCGTCGTCGACGGCGGCTCGGCCATCCTCGTCAGCCGCTTCGTCCGCCACTTCCCGCATCCCACGCAGCGGCCGTACCGCGCCTTCTTCCAGGGCTCGTGGTCGCCGCGCGACCCGGAGATGCTCGCGGCGGCGGAGCAGTCGGTCGGGGGCGACGAGCGGGCCATCGAGGCGTACCGCCGCGGCGAGACCGTCCATCCCCTGCTCCCATTCCGCGACTGGGACGCGTGCCGCCCGGCGCAGGACCGGCTGGGCGCCGTCCTCGTCGCCGGCGCGCGCGACGCCTCGGCCGCCCGGCAGCTCGGCTTCGTTCCCGCGCACGGCGTCGGAGCGGCGCTCGACCTGGCGCGCGGCCAGGGCGCCGAGCGGATCGGCTTCCTGCTCTGCCCGCCGTACTTCCCGCTGCGGGTCGGGCGCTAGCTCTCGCCGAGGTACGCCTTGCGGACGTCCTCGTTCTGCGCGAGCTGGGCGGCATCGTCGGTCAGGGCGACGGTGCCGGTCTCGAGGACGTAGCCGCGACTCGCGACCTGGAGGGCCATGAGCGCGTTCTGCTCGACCAGGAGGATCGACGTGCCCTGCTTGTTGACCTCGACGATCGTCTCGAAGATGCGGTCGACGAAGATCGGCGCGAGACCCATCGACGGCTCGTCGAGCATCAACAGCCGCGGCCGCGCCATCAGCGCCCGGCCGATCGCGCACATCTGCTGCTCGCCGCCGGAGAGCGTTCCCGCCTTCTGCGACTTGCGCTCGGCGAGGCGCGGGAAGAGGGCGAAGACGCGGTCGATGTCCTCCTGCATCCCGGCGCGGTCGGAGCGCTGGAACGCGCCCATCTCGAGGTTCTCGAGCACGGTCATGCGCGGGAAGAGGCGGCGGCCCTCCGGCGACTGCGCGATGCCGAGCTTCACGACGTCGTGCGCCGGGGTCTCCGTGATGTCCTGCCCTTCGAACGTGATGCTGCCGCGCCGAGGGTGGTTGAGCCCGTTGATCGAGCGGAGCGTCGTCGACTTGCCGGCGCCGTTCGCGCCGATCAGCGTCACGATCTCGCCCTCCCGCACCTGCAGCGACACGCCGCGCAGCGCCTGGATCGAGCCGTAGAAGGTCTCGATCCCGTCGACCTCCAGCAGCGGCGCCGCGGCCGCGGTCACGACGACACCGCCGCGCTGCCGAGGTACGCCTCGATCACCCGCTCGTTCTTCTGGATCTCGGCCGGCGTCCCCTCGGCGATCTTCTCGCCGTAGTCGAGGACGGTGATCGTGTCGGAGACGCCCATGACGACCTTCATGTCGTGCTCGATCAGCAGGACGGAGAGGTGCTCCTGCGAGCGGAGCTTCGCGACGAAGGCCGTGAACTCGGCGGTCTCCTGCGGGTTCATGCCGGCGGTCGGCTCGTCGAGGAGCAGCAGCTTCGGCCGCGTCGCCAGCGCGCGCGCGACCTCGAGCCGGCGCTGGTCGCCGTAGGAGAGGCTGCGCCCGACGACGGAGTCCTTGCCCCTGAGGCCGGAGAACTCGAGCAGCTCGCGGGCGCGCTCGCGCGCCTCTCGCTCCTCGCGGCGCACGTGCGGCGTGCGCAGGAGCGCGCCGACCAGGTGGCTCTTCAGCCGCGTGTGCATCCCGACGAGCACGTTCTCGAGCGCCGTCATGTTCTGGAAGAGCCGGATGTTCTGGAAGGTGCGCCCGATGCCGCGCTCGGTGTACGCGTGCGGCGGCTTGCCGGTCATGTCCTCGCCGTTGAAGACGATCGTCCCGTCGGTCGGCTTGTAGACGCCGGTGAGCATGTTGAAGAAGGTCGTCTTGCCGGCGCCGTTCGGGCCGATCAGGCTGACGATCCCGCCCTCGGGCACGACGAAGTCGACGTCGTTGTTGGCGACGAGGCCGCCGAACTCCTTGCGGAGCGCGAACGTCTGGAGGAGCGGCTCGCCGCTCATACCGTCGGCTCCGTCAGCGGCGCGTTGAGCTCCTCCACGTCGTACAGCGGCTCGTCGTGGACGCCCTCGTGCAGCTCGGCCGCGCGCCGCGAGCTCGGGATCAGGCCCTCCGGCCGCAACAGCATCACGACGACGATGATCAGGCCGTAGATCCCGAACTCGTAGTTCGGGACGTTGATGTTGGTGTTGAAGTGGCTGTTGATCCAGCCGCCGACGTTCGACAGGCCCTCCTGGTCGAGGTAGGCGAGGAACCAGGCGCCGAGCATCACGCCGGGGATGCTCCCCATGCCGCCGAGGATGACCATGCAGAGGATGAAGACCGAGATCTGGAACAGGAACTGGTCCGGGAAGGCGCCGCCGTTGTACGACGAGTAGTAGGCGCCGGCGACGCCGCCGAAGAACGCGCCCGTCGCGTACGACCACGTCTTCGTCCGCATCAGCGGGATCCCCATCGCGGCCGCCGCGGTCTCGTCCTCGCGGATCGCGATCCACGCGCGCCCGAGGCGCGAGTCGCGCAGCCGCGCCGAGCAGAAGATCGTGATCAGGACGAGGACGATCACCGTCCAGAAGAAGAGCGAGTCGAGGTTCCCGGCCCCGAGGTAGCTGGCGGGGAGGTGGAGCGCCCGCGCGACGGTGCCGTGGCCGAAGCCGGGGCCGTCGATCGAGGTGATGCCGCCCGTCCCGTTCGTGAGGTTGAAGCCGCCGAGGTTGTTCCCGTTGTCGGCGACCTGCGGCATGATCTCGCCGAACCCGAGCGTCACGATCGCGAGGTAGTCGCCGCGCAGGCGCAGGGTCGGCAGGCCGATGATCACGCCGATGAGCGCGGTCATCAGGCCGGCGATCGGGAGGACCAGCCAGATCGAGAGGTGGATGCCGATCCAGCCCTGCTGCAGGCCGACCGCGCCGACGTCGATGTGCTGGCCGGCGAACTGCTCGGACGCGAACCAGCCGCAGACGTAGGCGCCCATCGCGTAGAAGGCGACGTAGCCGAGATCCAGCAGGCCGGCGTAGCCGACGACGAAGTTCAGGCCGAGCGCCATCATCGTGAAGATCCCGGCGACGACCATCGTGTGGACGTTCGGGAAGGGGCCGAACACGGGCAGCTGCGGCAGGCCGTTGACGTAGTACGGGTAGGCGACGACGAACCCGAGGGCGATGAGCCACGGGATCCAGCGGCCGGTGCGGTACGGGCCGATGTTCGGGAGCCTGTCCCAGGGCGGCACGACGATCAGGAGCACGACCGCCGCGACGGCGAGCGCCGAGGTCGTCCACGTCCCGAAGGCGGCGGTGAGGATCAGGCCGAGTCCGAGCCACGTCGTCGCCTTCACGAGGCGCCGCATCCACGCCGGCCACGAGCCCCAGCGTTGCTGCGTCAGGCCGAAGCGGCCGAGGAGCGCCCACCAGCGCTCCGAGATCCTGCCGCGGCGCACGCTAGCCGCCTTCCGGCGTCTGCTCGCCGAGCAGGCCCGAGGGGCGGAAGACGAGGATCAGGATCAGGATCGAGAAGACGATCGACTCGGTCCAGTCGCTCCCCGGCGAGTGCCAGGTCAGGCCCTCGTTGAACGCCTGGATGAAGCCGATCACGAGCGCGCCGAGGACGGCGCCGGGCAGGTTGCCGATGCCGCCGAGCACGGCCGCGGTGAACGCGATCAGGCCGAGCTTGTAGCCGGTGTCGTACCGGATCTCGTTGAAGTAGAGGGCGTAGAGCAGGCCGCCCGCGCCGGCGAGCGCCCCGGCGAGCGCGAACGTGAACGAGATCGTCCGGTTGACGTTGATCCCCATCATCGCCGCGGCCTCGCGGTCCTGGGCGGTCGCACGCATCGCCTTCCCCTGGCGCGTCCGCTGGACGAGCCAGACGAGCGCGAGCAGGACGGGGATCGTGATCAGGACGACGATCAGCTTCTCCCACGTGTAGGTGACGCCGCTGATCGAGAAGACGTTGCCGTGCGGAAGGACGGACGGCGTCTGGACGTAGGACGGGTGCTTCCAGAGGATCGCGATGTCCTCGAGCACGAAGCTCATGCCGATCGCGGTGATCAGCGGGGCGAGGCGCGGCGCGTGGCGCAGCGGCCGGTAGGCGATGCGCTCGATCGTCGCGTTCAACAGGCCGCATCCGGCCATGGCGACGAGGAGCGAGACGGCGACGGCGGCGACGACCGAGAAGGTCGAGTTGTGCGCGCCGAGGTTGAAGACCGAGATGATCATCGTCGCCGAGATCATCCCGCCCATCATGAAGACGTCCCCGTGCGCGAAGTTGATCAGCTCGAGGATGCCGTAGACGAGCGTGTAGCCCAGGGCGACGAGCGCGTAGACCGCGCCGAGCGTGACCCCGATCAGGGCGATGTTCATGAAGTACGCGAAGCCCTCGACCTGCGCGTTCTTCGCGAGCCAGAAGAGCAGGAGCAGGACGAGGGCGCTCGCCATCGTCGGCGCGACGTACGAGCCGAGCGAGCGGCGCCTCCGGCGACGCGCGGGAGCTTCGGTGTGGGCAGTTGCAGACATGGCCGCTGTCACGGCTCGGGGGAGGCCTGGCCTCCCCCGAGCTCGTGGGTCCTTCGCGTGCGGGTCGCTACTTCACCAGGCTGGCCGGCGGAGTGAGCGTCTTCACCGGGTTCAGGTTCTTGCCCTGCTGCTTGTACACGGTGATCGACGCGCCGCTCGTGTCGCCCTGGGCGTTGATCGTGAAGGAGCCGAGGATGCCCCCGCTCACGCTCATGCCGAACAGCGCCTTCGCGACGGCGGAGCGCTGCCCGCCGGACTTCGCGACGGCGTTCAGGAGGACGTCGGCCGCCTCGGCGCCGTACGCGGCGTACGGGTTCGCCTGCTCGCCGATCGACTTGCTGAACTGCGAGACGAAGACGGCGCCCTTGCCCGTCAGCGCCTTCGGCGGGAGGCCGGCGACGCTGATGTACGCGCCGTTGCCGACCGAGCCGTTCGCGTTCGGGTCGGAGAAGCCGTCCGGCATCTGCAGCTGGATGCTCGGATCGACCGACTTGATGTCCTGCATCAGCTTGGCGCCGTTGTTGCAGACGATGCCGCCCAGGAACACGACCTGCGCCCCGGACTTCTTGATCGCCTGGCCGAGCGCCTCGTAGCTCGACGCCTTCGCGTCCCAGCCCTGGTTGCCGACGACGTCCAGGCCGAGGGCCTTCGCCGCCTTCGTGTAGGTGAGGGCGACGCCGGCGCCGTACGTCTGCTTGTCGTTGAGCACGAACACCTTGGTCTTGCCGAGCGACTTGGTGAACATCGCGTCGGCAGCACCCTGGTACTGGTCGTTCGCGACCACGCGGGCGTAGTTGCGGACGCCGGTCGGGTAGTACTTGTTCGGCTCACCGGGCGTCGAGCCGGGGCCGGTGGTCGTCAGGCCCGGGTTCGTGTTCGCCGGGCTGACCATCGCCAGCGGGCCGGGGTTCGCGCGGTTCTCGATCGGCACCTCGATCTTGGCGCAGCCGGAGTTGAACGTCCCGACGACGCCGATGACGGAGCGGTTGCTCGCGTACTGGTGCGCGTTCGCGGCGCACTTGCCCGGATCCCAACCGCCGGTCTGCGCGGTCGAGTCGTCACACGACTGGTAGGCGATGTGGTACTGGCCCGCCGTCCAGCTCCGGTCCTGCAGGTCCCAGATGATCGCGCGGTTGATCTCGATCGTCTGGTGCCGGATCGCGCCCTGGAGCGGCAGGTCCGACGCGATGATGAAGTCGGGTTGCCCCGGCCCCTTGTAGACCACCGGCGTGCACGACGACGACGGCAGAGGCGTGACGCCCTGTGCCGCGCTCCGTGCGCTGCCGGCCGTGACCGCCGCAGCCGTGGCGATCGCTGCAACCAGCAAGCCAACGAGTAGCTTCCTGCTCAACGTTCCCTCCTAGATCGCATCCACCCGGTCCGGAACCCGGAGCCGATGCGGCAGTATCCCGCGCGCTCCTCCGCGTTTCAAGAGGGGTTCCTCTCGGCCCAAACACAGGAATCCTGTCCTGTCAAGCGGCGTACCATGGCCCAAGGCCGAAGTGGCGGAACTGGCAGACGCGCCGGACTCAAAATCCGGTTCCCTTCGGGGAGTGTGGGTTCGATCCCCACCTTCGGCATCGGCGGGTTCCCCGCAGGACGGGTGACGGCGATCCCGGATGCGGCCTCCGCTGTCTCGGGCGACGCTGAGGGCAGGCACCTGAGGAGGTAACGATGAACCCGATCCTGTTCGCGACCGACGGCTCGCCCTCGGCGGCCGCTGCCCAGACCGAGGCGTTCGAGCTCGCGAAGCTCATGGAGGCGCCGCTCGTCGTCGTCTCGGTCGTCCACCCCGTCCTGCCGACCGTCGGCTACTCGGCGTACGGCTACTCGAACCTCGTCGCCGAGCTGGCGGACGCGGAGAAGCACCGCGTCGAGGACCTGCTCCGGCACGTCGGCGACGCGGCGAAGGAGCTCGGCATCGCCTGCACGACGGTCGCAGCATCCGGCCCGACGGTCGACGCGATCGTCGCCGTCGCCGAGGAGCGGCACGCACGGATGCTCGTCGTCGGCTCGCACGGCTGGGGCCTCGGCGGGCGCTTCGTCCACGGCAGCGTGTCCACCGCGCTGCTGCACGCTGCGCCCTGCCCGGTGCTCGTCGTGCGCTCCCCGGAGCACGCGGGCGAGAAGGCCAACGCGGCCTGACCGGTTCTCCGGATAGACACCGATCGTCCCCGGCGGGACCGGTATGACTACGGCCGTGGCGAGGACGATCGGCATGCTCACGGGCGGCGGCGACTGCCCCGGCCTCAACGCGGTCATCCGTGCCGTCGTCCGCGCCTCCGACGCGGAGGGCTGGGACTGCGTCGCGGTGCGCGAGGGCTGGCGCGGCCTCGTCGAGGGGCTGTTCGAGGACCTCTCGCCGCAGCGCGTCTCCGGGATCCTGCCGCGGGGCGGGACGATCATCGGCACGAGCCGGACGAACCCGTTCAAGCTCGACGGGGGCGTCGAGAAGGTGCTGCAGAACTTCTCCGACCGCGGCATCGACGCGCTGGTCGCCATCGGCGGCGAGGACACGCTCGGCGTCGCGGCCCGGCTCTTCCGGGAGCACGGCTTTCCGGTCGTCGGCGTCCCGAAGACGATCGACAACGACCTCTCCGGGACGGACTACACCTTCGGCTTCGACACCGCGGTCACGATCGCGACCGAGGCGATCGACCGGCTGCACACGACGGCGGAGTCGCACAACCGCGTCATGGTCGTCGAGGTGATGGGCAGGCACGCGGGCTGGATCGCGGTGATGAGCGGGATCGCCGGCGGCGCCGACGTGATCCTCATCCCCGAGCAGCCGATGACCGTCGAGAAGGCGTGCGAGGAGCTCCGCCGCCGTCACGCGCGCGGGAAGAGCTTCTCGATCGTCGTCGTCAGCGAGGGCTACGAGCTCAGCTACGAGAGCGGCGAGAGCCAGCTCGTCGCCGGCGAGGCGCGCGCGACCGACCAGTTCGGCCACGTCGTCCTGGGCGGCGTCGGCGAGGCGCTCGGCCGCGAGATCGAGCAGCGCACCGGGTACGAGACGCGCGTCACGGTTCTCGGCCACGTCCAGCGCGGCGGCTCCCCCACCCCGCGCGACCGCGTCCTCGCCACGCGCTTCGGCCTCAAGGCGGCCGAGCTCGCGCACAAGGGCGACTTCGGGAAGATGGCCGCGCTGCGCGGCGACGACATCGTCGCGGTGCCGCTCGACGAGGCGACCGCCGAGCTGAAGCTCGTCACGCCGGAGTGGTACGACGTGGCGCGCGCGTTCTTCGGGTAATAGCGGCGAGTGACCCTCGCGCACGCGCACGCCGCGTTCTCGCAGGCGTGGCCGGCGTTCGCGCTCGTCGCCGGGCTGCTGCTCGTCGGGGCGGCGGCCGCGCGGGAGGGTGTGTTCGAGGCGGCGGGGGCCTTCGTCGCTCGCGCCCCCGGCGGCGCCCTCGCGCTCCTGCTCGGCCTGCTGGCCTTCGAGGCCTGCGTCACGGCCGTCCTGAACCTCGACACGGCTGTCGTCTTCATGACGCCGGTGCTCCTCCATGCGGCGCGCCGCCGCGGCGTCCCGGAGACGCCGTTCCTCTACGGCGCGGTCTTCATGGCGAACGCCGCCTCGCTGCTGCTGCCGGGATCGAATCTGACGAAC
>JAFAIV010000134.1 GCA_019236545.1 Actinomycetota bacterium
GCCTGCGAGCAGTTGAACGCGCCGCTGAGGTTGACTCGCAGGTCGCGCTCCCAGAGCTCGGGAGACTGGTCGGCGAACTGGGCGACGTGGTCGAGCGTGCCCGCGTTGTTGACGAGGATGTCGACGGAGCCGAGCTCCTCGACGGCCCGCGCGACCGCGGCGGCGACCAGGTCGCGGTCGGTGACGTCGCAGCGGACGGCGAGCGCGCGGCGGCCGAGGTCGCGGATCTGGCCGACGGTCTCCTCCGTGTGCACCATCCCGCTCTGCCGCGCGACGGTTGCGAGCGTGCCGTAGCGGTCGGTGTCCTCGGAGAGCTCGGACTCGACGAGCAGGTCGGCGACGACGACGTCTGCGCCGGCGCGCGCGAGCGCGAGCGCGTCCGCACGCCCGAGACCGCGCGAGGCGCCTGTGACGAGCGCGACGCGGCCGCTCAGGTCGATCTCGATCGCCATCGCGCGGACTCTCTCACAGACCGAGGCGGCGCTCGATCATCGAGCGCGCGCGCCGGATCGGCGTCGAGTTCCGCGCCGCGGCGAACTGGGCGTTCGCGAGGAAAAGCGCGGCCTCGAGCTCGAAGGCGAGCTGCGCGGGGTCCTCGTCCTGCGCGAGCGAGCCGCCGTCCTGCGCCTCGCGCAGCGCCGCCTCGAGCTCGGCGAGCCAGCGGTTCATGAAGTCCACGAGCCGGTCGCGCGGCTCGCCGGGCTGCATGCTCATCTCGACCAGGGCCGACGCGAAGAAGCAGCCGCCCGGGAAGGTCTCGTTGTGGACGTAGGCGAGGTAGCCGTCGACGAGCGCGCGCACGCGCGCCATCCCGCGCGTCCCCGTGGCGGGCGCGAGGACGATGTCGGCGAAGACCTTCTCCGCCGCCTCGATGGTCGCGAGCTGGAGCTCCTCCTTCGAGCCGAAGTGCGCGAAGAGACCGCTCTTGCTCATCCCGACGGCGTCGGCGAGCCGGCTGAGCGAGAGGCCGCCGAGTCCGTCCACCGTGGCCAGCCGGGCCGCCTGGTCGAGGATGACCGCGCGGCTCCGTTCGCCGTCGCTGCGGCTCTTCCGTGGACGGGTCGCGCTCATCTCGAAAGAAAGATAGCACGACCGGTCGTTCTTGTGCTAGGGTCGCTGCCAACCACGACAACGAAAGGAGGTTCAGCGATGGAACTGTTCGTCATCCGCCGCCCCAGCGGCTGGGGTACGCCGGACGAGCTGGAGGCCGCCGCCGCGCGGTCCGCACGTGTCGGCGACGAGGAGATGTCGTCCGACATCCGCTGGATCCGCTCCTACGTCGTCCAGGAACCGGACGGCAGCCTGGGGACGTTCTGCATCTACCAGGCGTCCAGCGAGGAGAAGATCCGCGAGCATGCGGAACGGGCCGGCCTCCCGGCGACCGACATCTACCCGGTCGCCGAGACGGTGCTCATCCGGCCCGATCCGGTCGGCGCAGCGGCCTGACCCGACGGAGTCTTCCTCCCGCGCCTAGCCGCGCGGGAGGAAGATCTCCTTCGCGATCACGAGCCGCTGGATCTGCGAGGTGCCCTCGTAGATCTGGAACAGCTTCGCGTCGCGCATCAGCTTCTCGACCGGGTACTCCTTGATGTAGCCGTAGCCGCCGAAGACCTGGACGGCGTCGATCGTGACCTTCATCGCCATGTCCGCGGAGAAGCGCTTGGCGAACGAGGAGTAGAGCGTCGCCTCGCGGCCTGCGCCCTGGTCGAGCATCCACGCGGACTGCCAGCAGAGCAGGCGCGCGGCCTGAATCTCCGTCGCCATGTCCGCGATCATGAAGTTGACGCCCTGGTGCATCGCGATCGGCATGTCGAACGTGACCCGCTCGACGGCGTACGCCTTCGCGTGCTCGAACGCGGCCTGCGCGACGCCGACGGCGCCGATTGCCGTGCCCGGCCGGGTCATGTCGAGGGTGGCCATGGCGATCTTGAAGCCGTCGCCCTCTTCCCCGAGCCGGTTCTCGACCGGGACGCGGACGTCCTGGAGCGCGAACGCCGAGGTGTCGGTGGCGCGCTGGCCCATCTTGTCGAGGTGCTTCTCGAGCGTGACGCCCGGCGCGTCCATCGGGACGATGAACGCGGACATGCCCTTGTGGCCGCCCTTCGGGTCGGTCTTTGCGAAGACGACGCACCAGCTCGCGTAGCCGGCGTTCGTGATGAAGGTCTTGGAGCCGTTGATGACGTACTCGTCGCCGTCCCGGACGGCGGTCGTCTTCAGCGAGGCGACGTCGGAGCCGGCGCCGGGCTCGGAGAGGCCGAAGCAGCAGAGGATCGGCGACTCGATCAGCGGCGGCAGCCAGGCCGCCTTCTGCTCGTCGGTGCCGAAGAGGATGACCGGGCCGGAGCCAAGACCGTTCGCGCCGATCGAGGTGCCGATGCCGGAGCAGCCCCAGTTGAGCTCCTCGCCCACGAGCATGCCCTCGAATGCGGTCAGGCCGAGGCCGCCGTACTCCTCCGGCACGTGGAGGTTCATCAGGCCGACCTCGTGCGCCTTGGCGATCACGTCGGCCGGGTGCTGCATCTTCTCGTCGTACTCCGCCTCCTTCGGGCGGATCTCCTTCTCGGCGAACTCGCGCGCGAGCTCGCGCAGCGCCTTCTGCTCGTCGGTCAGGGCGAACGAGACGCCCGTGCCCGTGCTCTCCTCGATCGTGGCCATCGCTTCCTCGTCCTTTGATTGACTAGTCAGTCAAAGAACTGTAGCCGCGGTTCCGACGAGCGTCAACGAGGCCTCCGAGTACGATGGCGCCGTGGCGACCACGGCGAAGCCGACGGCGATCGACCCGCGTGACTTCCTGGCGATCGACGCGCTGCTGGACGACGAGGAGCGCGCGATCCGCGACACCGTACGCCAGTTCGTCCGCGAGCGGATCCTCCCCGAGGTCGGCGAGTGGTTCGAGCAGGGCATCCTCCCGCAGGAGCTCGTCCCGGAGATCGGGAAGCTCGGCCTCTTCGGGATGCACCTCGAGGGCTACGGCCTGCCGGGCGCGTCGTCGGTCATGTACGGGCTGACGTGCATGGAGCTCGAGGCGGGCGACTCCGGCCTGCGCTCGCTCGTCTCGGTGCAGGGGTCGCTGGCGATGTTCGCGATCTGGAAGTGGGGCTCGGAGGAGCAGAAGCAGCGCTGGCTGCCGCCGATGCACGCCGGCGAGGCGATCGGCTGCTTCGGCCTGACCGAGCCCGACGCCGGCTCCGACCCGGGCTCGATGCGGACGACGGCGCGGCGCGACGGCTCGGACTGGGTGCTGAACGGCTCGAAGATGTGGATCACGAACGGCACGGTCGCCGATGTGGCGGTCGTGTGGGCGCGCACCGAGGACGGGGCGATCAACGGCTTCCTCGTCGAGCGCGGCACGCCAGGCTTCGAGGCGCCGGAGATGAAGCGCAAGCTCTCGCTGCGGGCGTCCGTCACCTCGGAGCTCGTGCTGAAAGACGTGCGCGTCCCCGAGGAGAGCCGCTTCCCGGAGGTCTCGACGCTGCGCGGGCCGCTCTCGTGCCTGAACGAGGCGCGCTACGGGATCGTCTGGGGCGCCGTCGGCGCCGGGCGTGCCTGCTTCGAGGCGGCCCTCGACTACGCGCGCGAGCGGATGGTCTTCGGCAAGCCGGTCGCGGGCTACCAGCTCACGCAGGAGAAGCTCGCGGAGATGGCGCTCGAGATCAACCGGGCGACGCTCGTCGCGCTCCACCTCGGCCGGATGAAGGACGAGGGGACGCTGCGGCCGGAGCACGTCTCGCTCGGGAAGATGGGCAACGTCCGCGGCGCGATCGAGGTCGCCCGCTCGGCGCGCACGATCCTCGGCGCGAACGGGATCACGCTGGAGTACCCGGTCATCCGCCACATCAACAACCTCGAGTCCGTCCTGACGTACGAGGGCACGCACGAGGTGCACACGCTCTCGGTCGGCAAGGCGTTGACCGGGGAGAGCGCATTCCGCTAGACCCGGACGTCGCGGCCCTCTTCGGCGAGGGGCGCAACTTCATGCACCTGGCGACGCTGATGCCGGACGGCTCGCCGCACTCGATCCCGGTCTGGGGGATCGTCGAAGGCGGCCGGATCGGCTTCTTCACGGTCAACCCGAAGAGCCGCAAGGCGCTGAACGTCGTCCGCGACCCGCGCGTCGCCCTGTCCGTCGTCGACGAGTCGAACCCGTACCGGAGCGCGCACGTGCGCGGCCGGGTGGTCGAGGTAGCGGAGGGCGACGATGCGCAGGCAGCGATCGACCGGATGTCGGAGCGCTACGTCGGGTCGCCGTTCCCGGTGCGCGGCGGGTTCGTCTACTGGATCGAACCCGAGACGACGCATGTCGTCGAGCTGCCGTTCCGGCACTGAGCCCGGCTCAGAGCTCGCCTTCCCAGTAGTCCACCGCGTCGGCGCTCCGGAACGCCTGGCCGGCGACGCCGACCTTGCCGCTGTCCGGGTAGACCGTCGAGCCCTTCCGGAGCGTCGAGAAGATGGCGACGCGCGCAGGTGTGTCGCCGCGGTTGTAGAGCGTGTGCGCTCCGTCCTCCCCTTCGGGGAAGCCGACGACGTCGCCCGGGCGCAGCTCGCGCTCGCCGTCGGGCATCCGGAGGGTCGGGGTGCCCGCGACGACGATCAGCCATTCCTCGTTGTTGCGGTGCCAGTGATATGGCCAGAGCTGCTCGCCGGGGTCGAACTCGTACAGCGAGCAGCCGATCAGCTCCCCGCCGAGCTTCTCGCGGACCGAGGCGCGGCGGTGGCGGAAGCCCGGCTTGTCCACGCCCGTCGTGAGCTCGGCGTCGCGGAGGTTCACCGAGACTCCACCCAGCCGCGGATCGTGTCGATGTCGTCGCGCGTGTAGCCGGCGATCACGGAGGTCCGGCCGTCGTCCGGGTAGACCGCCACCTCGGGGTCGGAGACGGTGGAGAAGAAGACGACCCGAGCCGGCTCGTCGGTGTCGTTGCGGAGGCCGTGCGTGCCGGAGGGGCCGCGGACGAACCAGGCGACGTCCCAGGGCTGGAGGACGCGCTCGCCGTCCGGCGTCCGCAACGTCGGGGCGCCGGCGATCACGACGCAGCACTCCTCCTCCCCGACCTGCCAGTGGTAGGGCGAGGACTGCCCGGGCGCGAGCTCGTAGAGCGTCCCGCCCCAGAGCTCGGCGCGGAAGTCGTCGCCGAAGCGGCGCGGCTCGTCGTCGAGGAGGTTCAGAAGCCGGCCTCGTCGCTGGGCGGCAGCGGGCTCTGCGGGAGGCCGCCGCGCGCTTCACCCTCGTTGTACGCCGACGGCGCGACGTCGTTGGGGCCGTCCGGGTAGAACAGGCTCGCGAGCCGCTGGATCTGGAGGCGGCCGGGGCCGAGCTCGAACTGGCCGCCGCCGTACATCCGGATGCCGCGTTTCTCGCACGCGTCGAGCGTCTCCATCAGCTCGCGGACGGTGCCGAACCGGGAGGGCTTGATGTTGAGCCAGCGCGGCTCCAGCGGCAGGTCGTCGAGGTCCTGGAGCGAGTGGACCGGCGCGTCGAAGCTGAGGCGGTCCTCCGCGCCGGCGAGCGCCTCGCGGCAGCCGTCCTCGAGCCAGGGGTCCTCGATGACTGCGTCGGGGAGCGACTCGGCGACGGCGCGATAGAGATCCGGGTCGGGCGCGAGGTCGACGCTCGTGCCGCGGTAGTACGCCTTGAGGTCGACCACGCGGACGCGGTCGAGGGCGGCGAGGCGCTCCATCAGCGGGCGGTCCCAGTCCTTCTCGACGTCGAGCTTGAACTCCATCTCGGGCGCGTGGCGGAGCCAGGCCTCGGGGTCGAGGCGGGTGGAGACGACGAAGCGCGTGGGCCTTCCCTCGCGGCCGAGCGCGGCGCCGAGCGAGCGATCGGCCTGGCGGAGCGCGAGGTCGAGCCCGGCGCTCTCGAAGGCCCAGCGACGGTAGTCGCCGCCGCCGAGGTCGAGCTCGTCGAGGCGGCGGGAGAGGTCGTCGAGGGTCCAGGTCCCGGCGAGCATCACGTCGGCCGGGAAGTCGTCGTGCTCCGAGGCGTCGTAGGTGACGTCCTCGCCCTGGCCGACGTGTCCTTCGCCCTCGAGGACGATGGTGGTCGTGACGCGCGTCCAGCCCGAGGCCGTGCGCATCTCGCGGCGTTGCAGCGAGTAGCCGTCGACCTGGACCTGCAGGCCGGCGAGCGAGTCCCAGAGCGGCATACTCCGAGCATATGAGGCGCAGCCTGGCCGGTGCAGCCGTTGCCGCGTTGCTGCTCGCGGCGCCGGCCGCGGCGGCGCTTCCGCGGGCGGGCGTGCTCCTCCCCGGGCGGTCGCTCGGCGGGATCAGGCTCGGCGAGCCGGCGGCGGCCGTCACGTCGGCGCTCGGGACGTTCCACGGGATCTGCCGCGGCTGCGCGACGACGACGTGGTACTTCACGTACAAGCCGTTCCACCGGCAGGGCCTGGCCGTGGAGCTGACGCGCGGGCGGGTGTCGGCGGTCTACACGCTGTGGCAGCCGTTGGCGTGGCATGCGGCGAAAGGCCTGCAGCTGGGCGCGTACGAGGCGCAGGTGACGCAGGTCGCGGGCACGCTCCCGATCTTCAGCTGCCCGGGCTACACGGTGCTCGTCCTCGACACGCGGCTCTCGCGGACGGCGTACTACATCGACGACGGCCGCCTCTGGGGCTTCGGGCTGCTCCAGCGCGGCGAGGATCCCTGCCGCTGATGATCGAGCTCGAGGACGTCCGGGCCGCGGCGGAGCGCCTGCACGGCGTGGCGCACCGGACGCCGGTGCTGACCTCGCGCACGCTCGACGGGCTCACCGGCGCGCGCGTCCACCTGAAGGCGGAGTGCTTCCAGCGCGGCGGCGCGTTCAAGTTCCGCGGCGCCTACAACAAGATCTCGTCCCTGTCCGAGGACGAGCTGCGGCGCGGCGTGCTCGCGTACTCGTCGGGGAACCACGCGCAGGCCGTGGCGATCGCGTCGGAGCTGCTCGGATCGCGCGCGGCGATCGTCATGCCGAACGACGCGCCGGAGGCGAAGGTCGAGGCGACGCGAGGCTACGGCGCCGAGATCGTGCGCTACGAGCGCTTCACCGAGAGCCGCGAGGAGATCGGTGCCGCCCTCGCGGGCGAACGCGGGCTGGCGCTCGTGAAGCCGTACGACGACCCGCTCGTTATGGCCGGCCAGGGGACGACGGCGCTCGAGCTGCTCGAGGACGCGCCGGAGGCGAAGGTCGAGGCGACGCGCGGCTACGGCGCCGAGATCGTGCGCTACGACCGCTTCACCGAGAGCCGCGAGGAGATCGGTGCCGCCCTCGCGGTCGAGCGCGGGCTGGCGCTCGTGAAGCCGTACGACGACCCGCTCGTGATGGCCGGCCAGGGGACGACGGCGCTCGAGCTGCTCGAGGACGTGCCGGAGCTCGACGTGCTCGTGACGCCGGTCGGCGGCGGCGGGCTCGCCGCGGGCTGCGCGACGGCCGTGAAGACGCTGCGTCCGGGGGCGCGTGTCGTGGGGGTCGAGCCGGAGGCAGGCGACGACACCGCCCGCTCGCTCGCCGCCGGGAAGCGCGTCGCGGTTGGCGTCCCGCGGACGATCGCCGACGGCCTGCAGGCGCCGGAGCCGGGCGAGTTGACGTTTGAGGTCAACCGCAGGCGGGTGGACGAGGTCGTGACGGTGAGCGATGCCGAGATCGTCGACGCGATGGCGTTCCTCTTCGACCGGATGAAGCTCGTCGTCGAGCCGAGCGGCGCGGTCGGGATCGCGGCCTTGCTCACCCGCCGGATCGACGCACGCGACCGAACCGTCGGCGTCGTCATCTCCGGCGGCAACGTCGGCGCCGCGCGCTTCGCCGAGCTGATCGCCGGCCGCTAGCCGCTTAGGCCACGGCCGTTCCGGCCGCCCTCGTCCGACACCCCCACCCAGGGCGGGGCCGCATGCCCTCCGCCCTCGGCGAGGACGCTACCGGCGAACCGTCGACGCTGGAGAAAATCTTGCGTGACGCGCGCCGGGCAACTTCGTCACGCGGGCGTGACGAAGCCGGTGCGGACGACCTCGGCCAGCGTCTGCTCGGCGCGGGCGATCGCGTCGTCGCCGTCCTCGCGCGTCCCGAGCACCCAGCTCGTCAGGATCGCGTCGATCCCGCCGTAGAAGATCGTCGCCGCGAGCTGCGGGTCGAGGTCGGCGCGAAGCTCCCCGCGCGCCTGGCCGTTCTCGACGATCCGCCGGATCGAATCGACCGGCTCGACCAGCTCCCCGATCCGCTGCTGCACCTCGGGGCTGCGCGCGATCTCGCGCACGACCACGCGCACGACGTCCGGCTCGTGCCGCCACGTCCGCAGCAGGATCGCGGCGACGTGCCGCAGTTGCTCCGCCGCCGGCTCGTCCGTGTCCTCGACCGCCCGGATCCGGTCGAGCAGGACGCTCCAGTTCTCGTGGAAGACCGTCTCCAGCACCTCGTCCTTGGACGAGAAGTAGTGGTAGAGCAGCCCGTGCGCGACGCCCGCCTCCTCGGCGATGTCGCCGACCCGGCTGGTGTGGAACCCCTTGTGCGCGAAGACCCTGACCGCCGCGTCGAGGATCTGGCGCCGCTTCTCCTCCACGGCTGTCGAACGGTCGGTCAACGGGCGCGAAGCCTAGTGGTAGGTTCGCTCGCCGTGCAACCGCTCGCCGGCCTCCTCGCGGTCGACCTGACCCGCTACTTGCCGGGCGCGTTCGCGTCGGCCGAGCTCCTGCGCCTCGGCGCGCGGGTGGTCTGCGTCGAGCAGCCGGGAGGGGAGCCGATGCGCGAGAGCGCGCCCGCGTGGCACGCGGCGCTCGCCGCCGGCAAGGAGTCCGTCGTCGTCGACCTGAAGGAGGACGCGACGCTCGCGCGGGCGCTCGTCGAGCGGGCGGACGTGGTGATCGAGTCGTTCCGACCCGGAGTCGCGGCCCGGCTCGGCGTCGGGCCGGAGGACGCGTCGGAGCGGGCGGTCTACTGCTCGATCACCGGCTTCGGCCTCGGGAACCGGCACGAGCAGCGCGCGGGGCAC
>JAFAIV010000287.1 GCA_019236545.1 Actinomycetota bacterium
ATGCGGGCGGGCGGCGCCGGCATGACGCGACCGTAGAACTCGTCCATCCCGGCCGTCGTCGAGGCGCGGCGCCCGAGCGCGAAGTCGAGCCCGTCGCCCTCGCTCCACGGGTTCGCGCGGAGGAGCAGGCCGCGCTCGCGCGCGAGCCGGCTTGGGAAGCCGCCCGTGGCGAGGACCAGCGGCGGCTCCGCGTGCTCCGGCAGCGGCGTCGCGAGCTCGACGTCACGCGCGAGCAAGCGCGTGAGCGCCCGCGGGTCGTATCGCCTGCCGGTCGTGAGCGGGTTCTCCGTGTCCAACCAGACCGGCTCGGCGCCGAGCGACTCGAGCCAGGCCAGTGCGTCGTCGAGACGCTCCCAGACGAGCCGCTGCAGCCGCTCGTCGCCGCCGGGGCACTCGGCGCGGAAGCGCTCCCACTCCAGGTGCCGCCAGACCACGCAGGACGAGAGGAGCATCGACCCCCCAGGCCGCGTCCCCTTCTCGATCACGCGCGGCGCGTGCCCGAGCTCCCGCAGCCGCGCGGCCGCGACGAGGCCGGCCATCCCCGCGCCGGCGACCGTGACCTCCAACTAGGTGAGCGAGAACGTCGGCTTGTGCTCGACGTACTCGATGCGCACGTGCTCCGGGCCCTGGAGGAAGACGGCGAGCGTGTTCTTCGCGTCCACGACGTCGTCGATCTCGATCCCGAGGTCGCGCGCGGCGGCGATGTGCTCCTCCGCCGATTCGACGAGGACGGCCACGTGGTTCAGCAGCGGCCTGTCCGGCACGCCGGGCTCGCCGGGCTGAAGCTCGAGCCAGGCGCCGCCGATCTCGACGCGCGGGCAGCCCGCCGGCCCGGGCGGCGCCGCGCGGAAGCCGTAGGACGCGTACTCGGCCGCGGTCGCCTCCGGGTCGTGCGAGCGGAGCGCCACGTGGTCGAGGTCGTAGTCGGAGTCCGTCTCCGCCTCGACGAGCCCGAGCCGGACGCCGTCGCGGACGTCGAAATACGCCTCACCGTCGCGCGGCCGGTCGACCTCGAGCCGCGCCGGTAGGAGTGAGAGCGCCGCGTTCAGGTCGTTCACGCGCAGCGCGACGTGCTCCAGCGCCCCGCGCTCACGCGGGCCTTCGGCCGCGAACAGCGTCAGCTTCCCGCGCCGGGCGTCCGCGCCGACGAGCGTGAAGCGGTCGGTGTGCTCGATCACGTGCATGCCGAGATGCGCGACGGCGAAGTCCGCCACCGCGTCTCGGTTCTCCAGCCAGTAGGCGACGTGGTCGAGCGTGCGCGGGTTCAACGCCACGCAACGTACCCGCCGCGCCGCGGACTACGCGCCAGTGGGCTCCGCAGGAGCCCACGACCTTCCGGCCGGGCGTCGTCGGCTTTGCCGACGACGCTTCCAGCCCTCAGTCGATCGGCTCGTTCTGGACGTTGTGCTCGGTCGCGTACGCGTCCGTGAGCTGGTTCACGACGTCCATGCCCTTGCCGTAGGCGTAATTGATCTCGACGAACGCGTTCCACTTGTCCGGCAGGGCGTCCTCCGGGAAGATCGCCTCGACCGGGCACTCGGGCTCGCAGGCGCCGCAGTCGATGCACTCCTCGGGGTCGATCACGAGGATCCGGTTCGCCTCGTGGATGCAGTCCACGGGACAGACGTCCACGCAGGACTTGTCTTTGATGTCGATGCAGGGCTCGGAGATGATGTAGGTCACGCTGCCTACTCTACCGAGGCGGTCAGCTGGGCCACGAGCTCACCCGCCCGCTCCACGAGCGCGGATTTCGCGATCACCTGGTCGAATCCGGCGGCGTTCGCGGCGCGCAGGCCGGCGGTGTCCGTGTGGTTCGTGTAGCCGATGATCGGGATGTCCGGATAGGCGTCCGCGACCTCCTCCGGATCGATCCGGGAGATGTCCGCGATGACCAGGTCGGGGTCCTCCGTGTGGTCGACCGTGATCAGCCGGTGCCCGGGCAGGAGAGCCTCGAGCTTGCCCCGGAAGAAAAGATCGACCCCACAGAGCAGGATCGTCGCCACGTGAAAAGGTTAGAACGCCGTGGCTGAGCCGTTCAAGGCGGGTCTCGAGCGGATCCGCGCCGGTTGTTACTTCGAGGCACACGAGGAGCTGGAGGTCGCGTGGCGCGCGGCGGAGCCCCCGGAGCGCGACTTCCTCCAGGGTCTCGTCCACGTCGCAGTCGCGTGGTACCAGGCCGGGCGCGGGAAGCCGGTCGCGACGGCGAGGCAGCTGGAGAAGGCCGCGCGCCGCCTCGGGCCGTATGCGCCCCTTCACCGGGGCGTCGACGTCGCGGACGTGCTCGCGCAGGTCGAGCGGGCGCGCGCCGCGGTCGCCGCCGGGTCGCTCGACCTCGAGCCGCCGCGGATCTAGGGCTTCGTCAGGCCGACGTCGATCAGGGCGCGGTTCAGCGCGACGTGGAGCCACCAGTCACGGCCGAAGAAGAGGAGCAGGCCGAGCGCGACGAGGACGACGCCGCTCGCGACCTGGATCAGCAGGTAGCGGTCGCGCAGCCACCGGAACGCACCCATCGCGCGCGCGAACGCGATCCCCGCGGCGAGAAACGCGGCGCCGAGGCCGAGCGCGTACGCGGCGAGCAGGACTGCACCCTTGAGAACGGTGCCCGTGTCGCTCGCGAGCACGAGGACCGCCGCGAGCACCGTCCCGATGCACGGCGCCGCGCACACCGCGAACGCGCCGCCGAGGAGCGCCCCGGAGCCGCGGCGTCGCGCGCTCGTGAGCAGGCCCGGCGCGACGACGCGTTCCGGCACCGGCAGCAGCCCGACGAACGCGAGCCCGAGGACGACGAGGACGAAGCCGGCGACGTCGGTCTGGGCGCTCCCCGAGAGGACGCCCCCGATCGCCGCCGCGCCCGCGCCGAGGACGACGAAGACGACGGTGAAGCCGAGGATGAACGGGACGCTCGAGCCGACGACGCGCCGCACCGTCCCGCGCTCGCCGAGCCGTCCCGCCTCGACGCTCGAGAGCGCGGACAGGTAGCCCGGCACGAGCGGCAGCACGCACGGCGTGATGACGGACGCGAACCCCGCCGCGAACGAGACCGCGAGGCGGACGCCCATCAGTCGAGCCGGGCGAGCAGCTCGTCCAGCTGCCGCTCGGTCTCCTCGTCCAGCCCGGGCGCCTCCGGCGGCGGCAGCTCGTCGTCCCGGCGGCGGCTCCAGCGCCAGACGCCGAGTGCGAGCAGCACCGCGCCGAGGAGGACGCCGCCGATCGGGAGCCACCACGCGAGCAGGTCGAAGCCCTTCCGCGGCGGCGCCGCGAGGATGCCCTGGCCGTAGTTGGCGACGAGCTCGTTCTCGATCTGCTGCGCCGACGCGCACTGCGCGATCCGCTTCGCGATGTAGGCCTCG
Source organism: Actinomycetota bacterium (assembly GCA_019236545.1). Lineage (GTDB taxonomy): Bacteria > Actinomycetota > Thermoleophilia > Gaiellales > Gaiellaceae > Palsa-739. The sequence goes on from JAFAIV010000287.1 coordinate 3,351, forward strand.
ATCTGGCGCGCGGCCGCGGAGTCCGACTGGTCGAGCGTCGTGTGGCAGGTCGGGCACATGACCTGGCCCTCGAGGTAGCCGAGCGACGTCTTCGGGTGCGTGCACGCGGCCGCCGCCGGGCCCGCGAGCGCCAGCGCGGCGGCCGCGACCGCGAGGACGCGCACGATCACGAGCGCACCGCCTCCGCGAGCCCGCGCCTGAACGCGTCCGAGAACCCGGAGGACGTGATCGGCCCGGCGATGTGGGCGACGATGCGGCCGCTCCGCGAGACGATGTACGTCTCCGGCACCTGCGAGATCCCGTACGCCCCGGTCACGGCCCCGGAGCCGTCCTGCAGCATCGGGAAGCTCAGCCGGTGCGCCGCCACGAACCGGACCGCGTCCGGCGCGAGGTCGTGGTAGTCGACGCCGATGAACTGCACCTGCGAGCGGTAGCGCGACCAGTCGGCCTCGAGGGCCTTCGCCTCCGCCTTGCACGGGTCGCACCAGGACGCCCAGAAGTTGAGGACGACCGGCTTCCCGCGCAGCGACGCGAGCGAGACCGTGCCGCTCCCGCCGAGCCTCTTCAGCGTGAACCCGGGCGCCGCGGCGCCGACCTTCGGCGCGTGCTGCTGGTGCGTCAGCCGCCAGACGAGGAGCGCGAGCAGCCCGGCGACGCAGGCGAGCGCGACGAGCTGCCCGGCGAGCTTGAGGCGGCCGGTCACGACTTCAGCGCCGCCTGCAGGTCGCGGTCGAACACGGCGGCATGCGCCTGCTCGCTGATCGGGCCGAGCACGCGGTCGCCGACGACGCGGCCTGCCCGGTCGATCACGTACGTCACCGGGTAGCCGGGCAGCGCGTACGGCCCCTTGGCGAGGCCGCCGTTCGGGTCGACGACGACGGGATACGTGATCCCGTGCGCACTGAGGAAGCGCCGCGCGTCGCCGCGGACGTCCTCGCTGTCGATGCCGAGGACGACGACGCCGCGGCTCCTGTACTCGTTCCAGACCTTCTCCAGCGCGGGCGCCTCCTGCTTGCACGGGTCGCACCAGGACGCCCAGAAGTTCAGCACGACCGTCTTCCCGCGCAGCGAGCGAAGCGAGAGCGAGCCTGTGCCGTCCAGGCGCGCGAGCGAGAACGCCGGCGCGGGGCCGCCGACCTTCGGCGGCGGCGTCCGGTGCGTCAGCCGCCAGACGAGCACCGCCGCGAGCGCGGCCACGCCGGCGACGGCGACCGCCTGCGCGCCGAGCTTCAGCCGCCCGCGCACGCCGCTAGGACGCGACGATGAAGACCGGCGTCCCGACCTGGACGTGGTCGAACAGCCACTCGGCGTCCGGCACCTGCATGCGGACGCAGCCGTGGGACGCGGAGTAGCCGATCGACGCCGGCTCGTCCGTCCCGTGGATCCCGACACCCGGCGCATCCAGCCCCATCCAACGCGTGCCGAGCGGATTGTTCGGGCCCGGCGGCACCGGCTTCAAGCCCTTCGCCCACGCGTCCTGCGTCGGCGGGTACCACGTCGGGTTCTTCCACATCACGACGATGTGCCAGTCGCCGAGCGGCGTCGGGTAGATCGCCTGGCCGGTCGCGACCGGGAAGGTGCGCACGAGCTTCGTGCCCTGGTAGAGCGAGAGCCGGTTCAGGCCGCGGCGGATCACGATCACGGGCCCGATCTCCGCGGGCTTCGTCACCTTCGGCTGGATGACGCGCGTCGGCACGGCGACCGGGTCGCGCGTCCCGTTCCAGAGCTCGTTGCGGACGAGGATCGTCGTCGGGAACGTCTTCACCGCGAGGCCCGGAGTCGGCTTCGTGATCACCGGCGTCGCGCCCTTGACGAAGAGCCGCGGCTCGATCGGCGCCTTGTCGACCTGCTGCGCGAACGACGCGACCCAGGCGCTCAGCTTCGCGGTGTCCACGGCCGCGCGCATCCGGATCGTCGTCCCGGCCGGCGCCGTGAGCGCCTGCTGGACGGCCGCGGCGACCGGCGCGATCACGTGGAAGCGGGTCGCGGGGACGCGGATGCTCTTGCTGCCGACCGTGAGGGTCAGCGGCGCCGTGTACGCCTGGATCACGGCCAGCGTCGCCTGGTCGGCGGTGAGGCCGCCGACAGGGACGGGCCCGATCGAGACGCCGTCCGCGACGGTCGCGGCGGCCGGAGAGGCGTTGTCGGCCACGGCCGACGGAACCCCGGCGCCGAGGGCGCAGACGAGGACGGCGAAGAGGATGGAGCCGGCGCGTCTCACGGTCGCATCGTCCCGGCGAAGAGCCGCGGATCGTCCGTGATGATACCGTCGGCACCGCTTTCGAGCAGGATTTTCACGAGTTTCGCGTCGTTCACCGTCCAGACGAAGGCGGCGCAGCCGAGCCGGTGGCAAGCCGCGATCGCCCGCGGCGAGGCGACTGCCCAGTTGAGCGTCGCGGCCGAGGCGTCCACGGCGCGCAGCCACGCCGGCAGCCGTGCCGGGAGCGCGAGCCGTAGCGCGACGAGCCCCGCCCGCACGCCGGGCCGCAGGAGAAGGCGCCCCGAGAGGCCGAGCCGGTCCTCCGGGTACGTGAACGACCGCGGCAGCGACGGCTCGGCGGCGCGGAACTCGCCGAGGACGCGCGCCGAGTAGGAGCTGACGAAGGCGCGGTCGAGGAGGCCGTGCTCCCCGGCTGCGGCGACGACCTCGGCGGCGAGTCCGGGCACCTTCACGTCCAGCTGCACGCCCAGCCCGAGCCGCGCGACGAGCGCGAGCGCCTCGTCGAGGAGCGGCGCGCCCGGCGGGATCTCCGGGCCGTGCGCGATCATGAGGCGGCCGTCCGGGCGGCGCAGGACGTCCACCTCGACCAGGTCGACGCCAACCGCGGCAGCGGCCTCGATCGCGGCGAGGCTGTTCTCCGGCGCGAGCGCCGCGGCGCCGCGATGGCCGACGCGCACGACGCCGCCGTCGCCGCGGCGGAGGATCAAGCGGTGCGCCGGATGACGACGACGGCGAGGTCGTCGGAGAGCTCGCCGTGGGCGAAGGCGCGCGCGTCCTCGGCGACCGCGGCGGCGAGCGTGCGCGCCGTCGTCCCCTGCCGCTCCGAGAGCAGCAGGTCGAGCCGGTCCGCCCCGTAGAGCTCGCCGTCCCGCCGTGCCTCGATCACGCCGTCGGTGTAGAGCACGAGCGCCGCGCCCGGCGGGAACGGGACGCGCGTCTCCTCGTACTCCTGTCGCGGGTCGATGCCGAGGACGATCCCGTTCGCGTCGAGCGGCCGCACCTCGCCGTCCGGCAGCACGAGCCGCGGCGCCGGGTGCCCCGCGTTCGCGCACGCCACCTGGCCGCGGGCGCCGTCGACGACGACGTAGGTCATCGTGATGAACTTCGCCGGCGCGATCTCGCCGCAGATGACGTCGTTCGCGGACGCGAGGAAGTCGCCCGGCTCGGTGTGCTCGCGCGCGAGCGACCGGAAGACGAACTTCGCCATCGCCATGTCCGCAGTGGCGTCGACGCCGTGCCCGGTGACGTCGCCCAGGACGACCGCAAGCCGCCCGTCGTCGAGCGCGAGGAAGTCGTAGACGTCGCCGCCGAGCTCGACGCGCGCGGACGACTCGTACACCTCCCCCACCTCGAGCCCCTCGACCTCCGGCCGCGACCGCGGCAGCAACGAGCGCTGCATCGTGTCGGCGAACTGCTTCTGCTGCAGGTAGAGGCGCGCGTTGTCGATCGCGAGCGACGCCTGCCCGACGAGCGCGAGCGCGTCGTCGATCGTCGCGTCGGACAGCGGCGCGCCCGGCCGGAACGACCAGATCGTCAGCGCCGCCATCACCTCGCCGCCCTTCGCCACGGGGACGAGCGCGGCCGTCCAACCCTTGTCGAGGAAGGACGAGAGGAAGTCGACGGAGCCGGCCTCGACGCGGATCGGTCGGCCCGTGCGCCACAGCTGCTGGCTGAGCGCACCAAACGGCGACGGGCGGAAGAGCAGCGACGTCATCACCTCGCGGAGCTGGCCATCCTTGATCTCGATCGCCTGCGGGACGAGCTGCTCCCGCCGCTCGTCGGGCATGCGGATGACCGCGGCGTCGACGTCGAGCACCTCGACGATCGTCCGCGCGAGCGCCTGGAGCGTGTCGTCGAGCGACATCGTCGACGCGAAGGACCGCGAGACCTCGTAGAGCGCGCGCAGGCGCCGCGCCGCCTCGCGCTCAGAGCGAAGGGCCTGCTCCCGCTCCTCGCCGAGCCGGGTCGCCCGCTCGTGGAGCTGCGCGTTCTGGACGGCGACGGCGAGCTGTCCCGCGAGCGCGGCGAGCAGCGCCGTCTCGTGATCGCCGACGCGGCGGCGGTCGGCATAGACGGCGAGCAGCCCGATCACCTCGTCGCGGCCGAGCAGCGGGACGGCGATCGCGCCGCGGATCCCGGACTCGCGGGCCGCCGGCGCGGCGTCGGCGAGGCGCCGGTCGCGGGTGACGTCGTCGAGCGCGACGACCGCACGGCCGCGGGCCGGGCCGAGCGCGAGGTCGAGGAGGCGCTCGGCGAGCCGCGCGTGCGGCCCCTCGACGCCTCGCGCCGCGGCCGCCTCGAGGCCGTCGTCGCCGCCGCTGCGGAGGTAGATCGCCACGCGCTCGACCCCGAGCAGCTCGGCGATGCGGTCGACGGCGGTCTGGAGCGTGTGCGCGACGGAGAGCTCGGCGGTGGCCTGGCCGATCACGGTGAGCAGCGCGCGCGTCCGCTCGAGCTCGAGCGCGAGCTGGCGGGCGCGCGTGCTCGCGCGGAGCGCGTGCGCGGCGCGGACGGCGAAGGTGGCGAGCCGCTCGAGCTGGACGGCGGTCGGGGCGTGCGCGGCCGGGTGGAGGAGCTGGAGGACGCCGCCCGCGGGCCGGCCGAGCGGGAGGGTCGTCGAGACGCCGCAGTCGCTCGGCAGCCGCTCGGCGGGAAGCGCCCGCACCGGCCCCGGTTCGGCGAGGGTGCGTTCCGCGGCCTCGCGCGCGGCACCGAGCTCCGCGTCGGGCGCGACGGCGTGGGACGCGGCCAGCTCGAGCCGGCCCTCGTCGGAGACCTCCCAGAGAATCGCGGCCGTCGCGCCCGCGACGTTCGCGGCGACCCTGACGATCTCCGCCGACGCGTGCGCCTCGTCGAGCGCCGCGGCGAGCGCCTCGCCCGCGAGCTCCAGCGCGGGCCGGGCGAGGCCTACGACCGCGTCCGCGCTGCCGGAGAACGCGCGCAGGACGAGCGCGAGCTGGGCGGCGGAGAGCTCCGCCGCGAGCCGCTGCTCTTCCGAGAACGGCAGCCCCGGGCGGAGGAGCTCCAGCGACGCAGCCGCCCCGTCGACGCGCACTGGCACGAGCAGCACCTGCGTCGCTGCCGCTCGTCCGGCCGCGTGCCGCACGGCCAAAGGCGCCGTCGCGAGGTCGTCGACCGTCCCGTCCGGAAGCTCGTCAAGCGGCAGCCGACCGCCCTGGAGCTCGGCGGCGAGCGTGGCCGGAGCGGCGACCGCGAGCGCGTCGAGGCTCGCGCGGCCCGCGTCGAGCACGCGCACGACCGCCGCCTCCGACTCGGTCGCGACGCGTGCGGCCGCGGCGATGTCGTGGAGGGCGTCGTCGAGCGCGTCGCGGCCTGCGGCGGACGCCACCGCGCGGGTGAGCGCGGCGAGCGTCTCTGCCGGGAGATCGCGCCGCCCTGGGCGTGGCGGGAGATCGAGGTCGGCTGTCGTCATTCGCGTCCGTGTAGCCGGTTCTTTACCATCTGGGCGTGGCCTTCATGGCGTCCCCGGCTCCTGCGGAGGCCGGAGACGAGGCCGAGCCCCCGCTCGAGTCGCTCGTCCACCTCCGCTACGCGCATCACCGCCGCCAGCGGAACCGGCGGATCTGGCGTCGCCAGGAGAGTCGCCTCGCCAAGTACCGCTACTGGATCATGATGGCCGTGCTCTGGGGTCTCGTCGCCGCGTTCGTGCTCGCGAGCTGGCACGAGGTGCAGAAGCTCTTCGGGATCTAGCGCTAGTTGAGGCGCGCGGCCGGCTCCCAGGAGCCCTTCGTGCCGCACATCGGGCACTGCGGCGGCTCGCGGTTGACCACGATCCCGTAGCCGCAGGAGAGGCAGCGGAACTCGCGCACGAACCGGATCGGGTCCAGGCGGCCGACCGCTTCGGCCAGCTCCTCGACCTTCTCGCCCACCTCGTCGATCGCCATGCGCGCCGCCCTCCTCGACCGGTGGTTTGTCCATACTGGCGCTGTGCAAACCCCCGAGCCCATCCCGTCTCCGCGGGGCGAGGTGCGGATGCGCCGCACCGCCAGGCCGGCGACGCGGGCCGCGGCCGGCGAGTGGGGCGAGCGGATCGCGTGGGTCTCGGGGCTCGTCCTCGCGGTCTCGGCGTTCACCGACTGGTACACCGGCGCGCTGCCGAACGGGCTGACGCTCGCCGTCACTGCCTGGCACACGGGCCCGCTCGGGAAGCTCGTCTTCTTCATCGGCCTGGCGACGCTGATCCTCGAGGCGCTGCGCGAGGCGGGGATCTCGCTGCCCGCGGCGGTGCCGGAGAGCCTCGTCCTGCTCGCGTTCGGTGCGCTCGCAACGATCTTCGTCCTGATCCGCCTTCTGTCCGTCCCGGACACGTACTTCGCGACGACGACGCGCGGCGTCGGCCTCTGGATCAGCCTGATCTCGGCGGCGTTCCTGATCCTCGCCGGGCTGCTGCGCACCGGCGAGTTCGACTGACGTGCGCAAGGACCTGAGGCCCGAAGAGCTCGGCGACCTGCTCGAGCTGCCGAAGGTCGCCGTCCTGGCGACGTACCGGCAGGACGGCAGCGTCCTGCTCTCGCCGGTCTGGCACGAGTGGCGTGACGGCGGCTTCGACGTCACGGTCGGGCCGGACGACGTCAAGGCGAAGCACATCCGCCGCGACCCTCGCGCGAGCATCGTCGTCTGCGACGACGCCCGGCCGTACCGCGGGATCGAGCTGCGCGCCGAGGCGCGCCTCACCTCGGAGGACGCCGGCCCGACCCTCCGGCGGATCTCGATCCGCTACCTCGGCCCGGACGCCGGATCGCGGTACGCCGACTCCTGGGGAGACGACATCCTCGTCGTCCGTCTCGAGCCTGGTGTCCTCCGCGCCTGGGACTTCGCGGACGAGACCGATCTGGCCTAGACCGGGACGACCTGCTTCGTCTGGTCGACGAGCTGCTGCAGGTCGAAGGGCTTGCCGACGAAGCCGGTGGCGCCACGCGACTCCGCGTCGCGCTGCGTGTCCCCGTCCACCTGGCCGCTGAACATCACGACCGGGATCGCGCCGGCGCCGTGGCGCTCCTGGATGCGGCGCAGCATCTCCCACCCGTCGACGTGCGGCATCATCACGTCGAGGAGGATCAGGTCGGGCTTGCGGCGCTCGATCGCCTCCATGCCCTCCTCGGCGCTGCCGGCCTCGCTGACGCTGTAGCCCTCGAGCTCGAGCGTGACGCGGACGAGTTCGCGGACGCGCTCGTCGTCGTCGACGAGCAGGACGAGCGGGCCTTCCTTCGCCCGGCCCGGCCCGGAGCGGTCGAGGAACGCCTCGAGGTCGCTCCGCCGATAGCGGCGATGGCCGCCCGGCGTGTAGAAGGCGGGGACGCGGCCCTGGTCCGACCACTTCCGGATCGTGCTCTGCGCGACGCCGAGAAAGCGCGCTGCCTGGCCCAGGGTGAGCCATTCCGGGTCGCTCCGGCTGCTGCGGTCGTCTCTGTACGCCATCGGCGGGAACTTTGCCAAAGCTCACCTTTTTTACACCTTCGCGGCTCAGGGCGTGTAGTCCAGAGCCCCCCGCTGGTAGGCGTGGAAGGCGGCCCCGACGACGAGCGCGAGGTCGCGCGGCCAGCCCGGGCCGGGCGCGCGCTCCTCGATCAGCTCCCGCGCCCAGCGCTCCGCCTCGCCGTAGGCGCGCACGAGGTCGGAGAGGCTGTACGTCCCACCGACGTGGCGCCGGAGGCCGTCGGAGACGAGGTCGATCTGGGCCAGCCGACGCCGGTAGAGCGCGCGGTCGACGCGCTCGGCCTCGAGGCGGCGGTGCGCGTCCTCCCACTCGCTGCGGGCCAGCTCGACGGAGTCCTCGGCCATCAATCGGTCAGTGTGCAGCAGGTCTCGGGCCAGAGCGGGTCGACCTCGGTGACGATCCGCTCGCCGAGCGCGTACCCAGGCCGTGCGAGCGCGAACGCGGCGTGCGCGTGGAGGCACTTGAGGCTGCCGCCCCGGCTCGCCCCGCCGACGCCGAGCTCGAGCGAGGCGCCGCCGTCGCTGCCGGTCTCTCCCGCGGCGAGCTCCCGCCGAATGCGCCGCTGCTGCTCGTCCGCGGCGGCGAGGCTCGCCGCGAGCTCCGGATCCTCCGCCACCGCCGCCGTCCAGCGCTCCACGCCGCCCGCCGCCTCCAGGCGCGAGACCTGCGCGACGAGATGGCGGCAGGTCAGCCAGTACGTCGTCGGGAACGGCTCGCCGTCCGGGCCGTATGGGCGCTGCTCGGTGACCGCGGGTGCCCCGAACGGGCAGCGGACGACGACGCGCCCGAAGGCGCGCGGGGCGCGCCCGAGCTGGCGTGCGACGAGCTCCCGGTCAGTGGCCACGGCGCGGAGTGTGCCCGGCCCGCTTGTGCGCGCGCCACTCCGCAACGTTCTTGACGATGTAGAGGTGCTCGCCCTTGCGCACGTAGCCGAGCGCGCGGGCCTCCTGCTCGAGCACCGCGAGCGACGAGGACTCCTGCAGCCGCTTCTCGAGCGCGGCCTGCTCCGACTGGAGCCGGCGCACGGCCGCGACGCGCTCCGCCCGCTGCGCGCGCGCGTCCATGTACGCCCGGAGCGGCCGGTAGTAGAGCAGCGCGACGAGGGCGAGCGCCCCCACGGCGACCCAGCGCCGCAGGACGGCCCCGCGCATGCGGCCGCGACCCTTCGTGGTGCGAGGCATCCGGGCCGATTTCGTCGGCTCCGGGTGCCGTCCTCCTACGCGATGTCGACCTTGATCACGTTCGTCGACCCCGGGATGTTCACCGCGGTGCCGGCCGTGATCACGACGCGGTCGCCCGTCTCCACGAGCCCCGCGGCGCGGGCGGCGTCCAGCGCCTCCCGCCAGAGCGCCTCGACATCGCTCTGCTCGGCGATGAGGAGCGGCGTCACGCCCCACTCGAGCGCGAGCTGGCGCATCGCCCAGTCGACGTGCGTGAGCGCGATGATCGGCCGGCGCGGGCGCAGGCGCGCGACCGCGTTCGCCGTCCGGCCGCTGAAGGTCGGGACGAGGATCGCCTTCGCGTGCAGCGCCTCGGCGAGGTCGCAGGCGGCGTTCGACATCGCCTGCCCGATCGTCGGGTTGTCGGCCGCCTCCGGCAGCTCGTGGCGGTAGCCCATGCTCGGCTCGACGGCGCGCGCGATCCGGTCCATGTAGGCGACCGCCTCGACCGGGTACTCGCCGACCGCCGTCTCGCCCGAGAGCATGACCGCAGAAGTGCCGTCGAGGATCGCGTTCGCGACGTCGCTCGCCTCGGCGCGGGTCGGCTCGGGCGAGTGGATCATCGACTCGAGCATCTGCGTCGCCGTGATCACCGGCTTCCCGCGCTCGAGCGCCCGCTGGATGATCCGCTTCTGGATCAGCGGCACGAGCGCCGGGCCGATCTCGACGCCGAGGTCGCCGCGCGCGACCATGACCGCGTCCGTCTCGGCGAGGACGTCGTCGAGGACGTCGACGGCCTCCGACTTCTCGATCTTCGCGATCACGTGCGCGTTCGAGCCGGAGCGCTCGATCAGCGCGCGCAGGTCGCGCACGTCCGCGGGCGAGCGCACGAACGAGAGCGCGACGAAGTCGACGCCGGTCATGAGGGCCCAATCGAGGTCGCCGGCGTCCTTCCGCGTGATCGACGGGATCGGGAGCGGCACGCCGGGGAGGTTCACGCCCTTGTGCGTCTTCACCGTGCCGCCGACGACGACCGCGCAGCGCGCGCGGCCGGAGTCGACCTCCTCGACGCGGAGACGGACGGCGCCGTCGTCGATCAGGACGTCGTGGCCGGGCTCGAGGACGCTGCCGATGACCGCCGGCGCGACCGGGAGCTCGCCGTCGGTCGCGTTCTCCTGCGCGCAGACGACGATCTCGCTGCCGGCCGAGAGCACGACCGGCTCCTCGAGGTCACCGATGCGGAGCTTCGGGCCCTGGAGGTCGGCGATCAGCGCGACCGGGCGCCCCGCCTCCGCCGCGATCTCGCGGACGAGCCAGGCGTTCCGCGAGTGCTGGTCGTGCGTCCCATGCGAGAGGTTCAGGCGGACCGCGTCGACACCGGCGGCGACGAGCGCGCGCAGCGTCTCCGGCGTCTCCGACGCCGGGCCGAGGGTCGCGACGATCTTCGTGCGCCGGTCGACAGCCACCGCTGGGAAGGCTAGCTAGCCGCGTCCCGCGCGAGGGAACGCGCCCCAACCCTGATACACCGCGCGCAGCCCGAGCTCCTCCTCGATCCGCAGGAGCTGGTTGTACTTCGCCACGCGGTCGGAGCGCGCCGGGGCGCCGGTCTTGATCTGGCCGGTGCCGAGGGCGACGGCGAGGTCGGCGATCGTCGCGTCCTCGGTCTCGCCCGAGCGGTGCGACATGACCGCGCTGTAGCCGTTCGCGTGCGCGAGCCTCACTGCCTCGATCGTCTCCGTCAGCGTGCCGATCTGGTTCACCTTCACGAGGATCGAGTTGCCGACGCCGCGCTCGATGCCCTGGCGCAGGCGCTCCGGGTTCGTGACGAAGAGGTCGTCGCCGACGAGCTGGACGCTCCCGCCGAGCTCGCTCGTGAGCTGCTGCCACGCGTCCCAGTCGTCCTCGGCGAGCCCGTCCTCGATGGAGACGACGGGATACCGGTCGACGATCCCCTGCCAGAAGCCCGGCATCTCGGCGGAGGCGAGGTCCCGGCCCTCGAAGCGGTAGCGGCCGTCCGAGTAGACCTCGCTCGTGGCCGGATCGAGCGCGATCGCGATCCGGTCGAGATGGCCCGCGCGGTCGGCCGCGTCGAGGATCGCGTCGATCGCCGCCTCGCTCGACTCCAGGTCGGGCGCGAAGCCGCCCTCGTCGCCCACGCCGGTGGCGAGGCCGCGCTCGGAGAGCACCTTCTTCAGCGCGCGGTAGACCTCCGCGCCGATCCGCAGAGCCTCGGAGAACGAGTCGGCGCCCACGGGGACGACCATGAACTCCTGCAGGTCGATCGAGTTCGCCGCGTGCGCGCCGCCGTTGATCACGTTCATCATCGGCACGGGGAGGATCGCCGCGCTCTCGCCGCCGAGGTACTCCCAGAGCGAGAGCTTCGCCTCCGCGGCTGCGGCCTTCGCGGTCGCGAGCGAGACGCCGAGGATCGCGTTCGCGCCGAGCCGGCCCTTGTTCGGCGTGCCGTCGAGGTCGATCAGGCGCCGGTCGAGCGTCTCTTGCTCCGTCGCCTCCAGACCGGCGACGGCCTCGGCGATCTCGCCGTTGACGTTGGCGACGGCCTTGGTGACGGCCTTGCCGCCGTACGCGTCGCCGCCGTCGCGAAGCTCGACGGCCTCGTGGACGCCGGTCGACGCGCCGGACGGGACGGCCGCGCGGGCGTGGACACCGGATTCGAGGTGGACGACCGCCTCGACGGTCGGGTTGCCGCGCGAGTCGAGGATCTGGCGGGCGTGGACCTGGGTGACGCGACTCATCGCTGGTTCTCCTTGGCGCGGTCGAAGTAGGCGTCCTGCCGCTCGAGCGGCAGCTCGCTCCAATTCAACCCGTCGGCGGCCGCCAGGGCCTCCGCAAGTTCCACCCTTTTTCTGAACCGGTGCGCCGCCTGCCGCAGCGCCAGCTCGGGGTCGACCTCGAGCTTCCGCGCGACGTTCACGGTGGCGAAGAGCACGTCGCCGAGCTCGTCCGCCGACCAGTCCTCCTCGAGCTCGCTCAGCTCCTCCTTGAGGTCGCCGTACGCGCCCTCGAGGTCGGGGTACTCGAAGCCGACCGCCTTCGCGCGCTGCTGCACCTTGCGGGCGTAGAGGAGCGCCGGCAGCGCCTCGGCGACGTCGTGGAAGACGCCTTCGCGGCCCTCCTGCTCGACCTTGATCCGCTCCCAGTTGGAGCGCACGCGCTCGGCGGTGCGCGCTTCGACCTCGCCGAAGACGTGCGGATGGCGCCGGACGAGCTTCTCGTGGACGTTCCGCGCGACCGCCGCCAGATCGCCCGCACCGCGCTCCTGGAGCAGCAGCGCGAGGAAGTAGACCTGGAACAGGAGGTCGCCGAGCTCGTCGAGCTGCTTCGCGTCGTCGCCGGCGAGCGCAGCGTCCGCGACCTCGTACGCCTCCTCGACGGTGTGCGGGACGATCGTCTCCGCCGTCTGGTCGCGATCCCAGGGGCACTCGCGGCGCAGCCGCTCCGTCAGGAGCTGCAGCTCGACCAGGGCCTCACTGAGGCCCTCGCTGGAAGCGCCGTCGGCGGAGCCGCCGGCGCCCGGCTGAAAGTTCCCGCCTTCGGCGGAGGGCACCTCAGCCGGTGGTCGTCGGCTCGACGAGCGTCGTGCCGGCCGTCTGCGTCGCCGGCGCGTAGCCGGTCTGGTACGCGATCTTCGACGCGTACTGCTTCTTCAGCGCGTCGACCCAGTTCTGCATCGTCTGGGTCTTCTTCTGCGAGAGCAGGCTCGTCTTGATCGACGCGGAGACGGTGGCCAGCGGCGTCGTCTTCGACGGCACGATCGGGCCGAGCGGCTGGATGATGTGCCAGCCGTACTGCGAGTGCACCGGCGCCGAGATCTCGTTCGTCTTCAGCGAGAACGCAGCGTCCTCGAACGGCTTCACCGTCTGGCCCTTCGAGATCGTCAGCTTGCCGCCGACCTTCGCCGTCGAGGTGTCCTTGGAGTACTTCTTCGCGAGCGCGGCGAAGTCGGCGCCGTGCTTGAGCTGGGCCTCGAGCTGGTCGGCCTGGCTCTTGCTGTTCACGAGGATGTGGCGCACCGTGCGGCTCTCCGGCGTCCGGTAGGCCGAGATGTGCGACTGGTAGTACTGCTTCACGTCCGCGTCGGTGACCTTCACGCTGGACGTCACCTTCGCGTAGAGCTTCTCCGAGAGGAGCTCGGCGAAGAGGTCGCGGCGGAGCTGCTGCTCGGTCAGGCCCTGCTGCTTGAGCGCCGTCTTGTACTTCGACTCGCTGTTGGCGAAGTACTGCTTCTTGATCTGCGCGATGCGCTTGTCGACGTCCGCGTTCGTGACGGTGACGCCGATCTGCTTGCCCTTCTGCGTCAGCTCCGACTCCTGGACGAGGTAGGTCATCGCCTGGTCGGAGAGCGACTTGTACGCCGTCGTCCCGACCTTCGGGAACGCCTGCTTCTTCGCCGCATACGTGCTCTTCGCGGAGTCGATCAGCGTGTTGTACTCGGCCTTCGTGATCGTGTCGGTGCCGACGACGGCAACGGCGTCCTGCGGCACGCTCGGCGCGCTGCTGCCGCCGCAGCCGGCGAGGACGAGCCCGAGGGCGAGGAGCAGGGGCAGCGGCAGGAAGCGGAGAGTCTTCATGTCCATCCAGTGAGTCGGTGACGCGACGGGGCCTGGTAGACGGCCGGAAACGTGCGCGTCAGGCCGCCTGGCGCGCGTCCAAGATAGCATCGACCAGCCCGATCGCCTGGGTGAATCCATCGTCGCTCCTGAGGCTCACTTCCTGCTTCGCGACGGTGTAGATGGCGGTTTTCAGGCGGTCGCGGAGCTCCCGCAGCTCGCCCGACCCGAGCACGAGCCGGCCGACGGTCGCCTTGCCCTGCTGGAAGACGAGGTAGTCCGCGCCGAGGCGCGCGACCTTGATCTTCGCCTCTTGGATCGCGAAGAGATGCGCGACCGGGTCCGGCAGCGGGCCGTAGCGGTCCTCGAGGGCCGCCTGGAGCTCGCGCAGCTCGTCCTCGGTCTCGGCGAGCGCGAGCCGGCGGTGGATGTCGATGCGCAGCGCCTCCGAGTCGACGTAGGTGGACGGGACGTAGGCGTCGATCCTCGCGTCGACGCGCACCGGCCGGGCCGCGACGCGGTGCTGGCCCTGCAGCTCGGCGACCGCCTCGTTCAGGAGCTCCACGTAGAGCTCGAAGCCGACGGCGGCGACGTGGCCGGACTGCTCCGCGCCGAGGAGCTCGCCCGCGCCGCGGATCTCGAGGTCGCGCATCGCGATCGCGAAGCCGGCGCCGAGCTCGGTGTGGTCGGCGAGGGTCGCGAGGCGGGCGCGCGCCTCAGGCGTCAGCTCGTGCGCGTCGGGATAGAAGAGGTACGCGTACGCGGTGGCGTCGGAGCGGCCGACGCGGCCGCGGATCTGGTAGAGCTGGCTCAGGCCGAGCATGTCGGCCCGCTCGACGATCAGCGTGTTCGCCTGCGGGATGTCGATGCCGGACTCGATGATCGTCGTCGAGACGAGCACGTCCGCGTCGCCGCGCAGGAACGCGTGCATCTTCTCCTCGAGCTCCTTCTCCTTCATCTGCCCGTGCGCGACGAGGAAGCGCAGGTCGGGACAGAGCTGGCGGAGCTTCTCGGCGGCGTCCTCGATCGTCTCGACGCGGTTGTGGAGGTAGAACGCCTGCCCCTCGCGCTCCTTCTCGCGCTCGAGGGCGAGCTTCACGAGCTCCTCGTCGAGCTCGCCGACGGTCGTGCGGATCGGGCGGCGACCCTCGGGCGGCGTCTCGATGATCGAGATGTCGCGCATGCCCGCGAGCGAGAGGTGGAGCGTGCGCGGGATCGGCGTCGCGCTGAGCGTGAGTACGTCCACCTCGAGCCGGATCTGCTTCAGGAGCTCCTTCTGCGCGACGCCGAAGCGCTGCTCCTCGTCGAGGATGACGAGCCCGAGCTCCTTCGGGATCACGTCGCGGCTGAGGACGCGGTGCGTGCCGATGAGGACGTCGACCTTCCCCGCGGAGAAGTCGGCGAGGACGGCCTTCACCTGCTTCGGCGGGACGAAGCGCGAGACCATCTCGACCCGGACGGGGAAGTCCCGGAAGCGCTCGCGGAAGGTGTTGTAGTGCTGCTCGGCGAGGATCGTCGTCGGCGCGAGCATCAGCACCTGCTTGCCGTTGACGGCGACCGCGAAGGCGGCGCGGACGGCGACCTCGGTCTTGCCGAAGCCGACGTCGCCGCAGACGAGCCTGTCCATCGGCCGCGGCGCCTCGAGGTCCTCCTTGACCGCCTCGATCGCCGTCTCCTGGTCCGGCGTCTCGCGGTACGGGAAGCTCGCCTCGAGCTGGTTGATCCACTCGTTCGAGAGGTCGAAGGCGATGCCCTCGCGCGTCTGTCGCTGCGCGTAGAGCTGGATCAGCTCGGTCGCGAGCTCCTGGACGGACTCCTTGGCGCGCGACTTGAGGAGCTGCCACGCCTTGCCGCCGAGCTTCGAGAGCGCGGGCGCCTTCGCGTCGGCGCCGACGTAGCGCGAGATCTTCCCGAGCTGCTCGTGCGGGACGTAGAGCCGGTCCTCGCCGCGGAACGCGAGCAGGAGGTAGTCGCGCGTGACGCCGGCGACGGTCTTCGTCTCGAAGCCGAGGAGCTTCCCGACGCCGTGGTCCTCGTGGACGACGTAGTCGCCGGTGCGCAGGTCGGCGAAGGACTGGAGCGCGCGGCCGCCTATGCGGCGCTCGCGCGGCGCGCGCCGGCGGAAGACCTGGTGGTCGGGGAGCAGGACGAGGCCGAGCTCCCGCCAG
>JAFAIV010000352.1 GCA_019236545.1 Actinomycetota bacterium
CCGCCTCGGCGACCTCTAGTTCCTTCAAGTGAGTTCGAGCTCGTCGAACCCGGCGAGGCCTTCGGGAAGCGGCGTCCCCTTCGCCTTGTGCAGCGCGACCTTCAGCGTCGTCAGGCCGAGCATCGCGCACTTGAGCCGCACCGGCGTCAGCGGGATGCCGATCTCCTCGAGCAGCTCGTCCTTGTCGAGCACCGCGACGTCGCTCGCCGTCCGGCCCTGCACCATCTCGGTCAGCATCGACGTCGCCGCCTGCGAGATCGCGCAGCCGCGGCCGGAGAACTTCACCTCGTCGATCGTCTCGCCGTCGTCGCCGAACGCGACGTAGATCGAGACCTCGTCGCCGCAGAGCGGATTCTGGCCCTCGGCCTCGGCGTCGGCGTGGTCGAGGACGCCGTGGCCGCGCGGGTTCTTGTAGTGGTCGAGGATGACCTCGCGGTACATCTGGTCGAACTCGCTCATACCCGCTCCCGGCGCCGGCCGAGCCGGCGCCTCCGCTCTTTGATGAGCTCCGTCGAGCCTACGCTCATGCGAACACCTTACGGACGGTGTGCAGGCCTTCGACGAGCTGGTCGATCTCCTCAGGGATGGTGTAGAGGTAGAAGCTCGCCCGGTTCGTCGCCGCCACGCCCAGCTTCTGCATCAGCGGCTGGCAGCAGTGGTGGCCGGCCCGGATCGCGACGCCCTGCATGTCGAGGATCTGCGCGACGTCGTGCGGGTGGATCCCCTCGATGTTGAAGGAGACGATCCCGGCCCGCCGGTTCGCTGGCGGCCCGTAGAGCTGGATCCCGGGCACCTCGGCGAGCTTCCCGAGCGCGTACGCGGCGAGCTCGTGCTCGTGCGCCTCGATCGCGTCGAGCCCGATCGCCTCGAGGTAGTCGATCGCGGCACCGAGGCCGACGGCCTCCGCCATCGGCGCGGTGCCGGCCTCGAACTTGTGCGGCAGCTCGCCCCAGGTCGTCTTCTCGAGCCGGACGGAGTTGATCATGTGGCCGCCGGTGAGGAAGGGGTCCATCGCGAGCAGGAGGTCGGTGCGGCCCCAGAGGGCGCTCGCTCCGCTCGGCCCGCACATCTTGTGGCCGGAGATCGCGAGGAAGTCGACGCCGAGCGCCTGCACGTCGATCTTCGTGTGCGGCGCGCCCTGGGCGGCGTCGCAGACGTAGATCGCGCCCTGCTCGTGCGCCCACTCGACGAGCTTCGAGACCGGGTTGATCGTCCCGAGCGAGTTCGAGACGAGGCCCGTCGCGACGAGCTTGACGTTTCCCTCACGCGCGATCGCGTCAAGCGCCGAGAGCTCCAGCTCGCCGTGCTCGTCGAGCGGGATCATCCGCAGCTCGGCGCCGGTCTTGCCGGCGATGTACTGCCACGGGACGAAGTTCGAGTGGTGCTCGAGCTCGGTGACGACGACGAGGTCGCCGGGGCCGAGGTTCTTCAGCCCCCAGCCGTACGCGACCAGGTTGATCCCCTCGGTCGCGTTGCGGACGAAGATCACCTCGCGCGCGTCGGGCGCGTTCAGGAAGGCGCGCACCCGCTCGCGCGCGTGCTCGAGACCGGCGGTCGCGCGCTCCGCGAGCTCGTAGACGCCGCGGTGGACGTTCGCGTACGAGGTCTCGTAGAAGGTGGTCATCGCGTCGAGCACCTGGCGCGGCTTCTGCGAGCTGGCGGCGGAGTCGAGGAACGCGAGCGGCTTCCCGTGCGGGCGCTGCTCGAAGATGGGGAAGTCGGCGCGCAGCGCGTGCGCATCCAGCTTCCGGGTCGTCTCCGCCGTGGCCACCAGGGCCATGCTACCCCTGGCTCCCCGGCGTGGAACTGCGCGGAGCCCTCCCATCACGCTTTCATCCGGGGGCAGGCATGATCCGCGCGATGCGTGGACTGCTGCTCGCGGCGGGCGGGCTCGCACTGCTGTCGGCTGCGTGTGGCAGCGGCGCGCGCAGCGCAGACGGCACGACGACGCGCGCGGCCAAGACGCGCGCCTCGCGGGCGGAGGCGCCGGCGACTCTCGTCGAGCGGCCCCTCGCCACTCTGCGCGCGCCGATTCAGGACGGCGCGGCGGTGGCCCTGCCGGGCGGGCGCGTCCTGCTCCTCGGCGGTCTCTCGGCCGCGGACACGTCGACGGACACGCTCGCCGTCGTCTCGGCGTCCGGCGAGCGCTCTCTGGGGCGGATCCCCGCCGCGCTGCACGACACGGCGGCCGTCCTCATCGGCGGCAGGGTCTACCTCTTCGGCGGCGGCACCGCGGCGAACACGCAGAGCGACCAGATCGTGCGCGTCGACCCGAGCAGCGGGAAGAGCGCAGTCGTGGGACGGCTCCCCGCGCCGAGCTCCGACCAGTCGGCGGCGGCGCTCGGTGGGACGGCGTACGTCGTCGGCGGCTACACGGGAAGCCGCTGGCTCGACTCGATCGTGGCGTACCGCCCCGGCTCGCCCGCCCACGTCGTCGCCCACCTGCCGACTCCGGTTCGCTACGCGGCAGTCGCCGCGGCGGGCGGAAGCATCGTCGTCGCAGGGGGCTCCCTGCCGAACGGCACGGCGAGCGACGCCGTCTACCGGTACACACCCGGCTCGTCGCGCGTCGTCCGGATCGGGACGCTTCCCGCTCCGACGACGCACGCCGCGGCGGCAGCGGTCGGCGGCACGGTGTACGTCATCGGCGGCCGCAGCGCCACGCTCGACACCCCCACGTCCCGCGTGGTCGCCGTCCCGGCCGCCGGAGCGGTCCATGCAGCCGGTCGGCTCTCCTCTCCGCGCTCCGACCTCGCCGCGGTCTCGCTCGGCGACACGATCCTCCTCGTCGGCGGCCACGGCCCTCACGGCACCGAGTCCGGGATCAGCGAGCTCGTCGCCGGTTCCGCGCCGACGCGGACGGTCGCCGCTGCGGACGTCTACGCGTACGACGGCGCGAACATGCTCACCGGGGCCGCCCGCACGGCCCGGTCGCTCGTCTATGTCCCGAACAGCGAGAGCGCGACCGTGGACGTGATCGACCCGCACACCTACCGCGTCGTCCGCCGCTTCCCGGTCGGACTGCTGCCCCAGCACATCGTCCCCAGCTACGACCTGCAGACGCTCTACGTCACGAACGACGTCGGCAACAGCCTGACGACGATCGACCCCGCCACCGGCCGGCCAGGCCGGACGATCCCGGTCGCCGACCCGTACAACATGTACTTCACCCCGGACGGGCGCTATGCCATCGTGGTCGCCGAGCGGCTGCATCGCCTCGACTTCCGCGATGCCCACACGTTCCGGCTGCACCGTTCGGTGAGCGTCCCCTGCTCGGGCGTCGACCACATGGACTTCTCCGCCGACGGGCGATACCTCCTCGCGAGCTGCGAGTTCTCGGGACAGATGGTGAAGGTCGACGTCGCCGCCGAGCGGGTCGTGGGGAGGCTGACGCTTCCCGATGGAGGGAGAGGAATGCCGCAGGACGTCCGCGTCTCGCCGGACGGCGCCGTCTTCTACGTCGCCGACCTCGCGGCAGGCGGCGTGTGGAAGGTCGACGCCCGCCGGATGAAGGTGACCGGCTTCGTCCGCACCGGTACCGGCGCACACGGCCTCTATCCGAGCCGCGACGGCCGCTCCCTCTACGTCTCGAACCGCGGCGCCGGATCGGTGTCGGTGATCAGCTTCGCGACGCAGCGCGTCGTGAGGACGTGGCGGATCCCCGGCGGCGGGAGCCCCGACATGGGCGGCGTCTCGGCGGACGGAAGGGTGCTCTGGCTCTCCGGCCGGTACAACAGCGTCGTGTACGCGATCTCCACGAGGACGGGCAGCCTGCTGGCGCGCGTGCACGTCGGCTCTGGACCACACGGGGTGCTGGTCTGGCCACAGCCGGGCCGCTATTCGCTCGGTCACACCGACAACATGCGCTGACGTGCTCGCCGTGGCGGCCGCGGCGTACTCGCTCGCCTCCCCTCCCTCTCGAGGCGCCCGCGTGTTCGTTCGCGCCTGCGCGGGATGCCACACGCTCGACGGCCGCGACACGCGCGCCCCCGGAGGCGACCTCGCGATCGCGCGGTTGACCGCCGCCGAGGTGGCGAGCTTCGTGCGGACGATGCCCGTCAGGCTGACGGCTCGCGACGTCGCCGCGGTGGCCGCGTACGTGCGTGCCGAGCGCGTCCGTCTCGCGCGGAAGCGGCACTGACCGCCGGGCTACGGCCGGGTGAACACCGCGTTCTCCCAGATCGCGCCCTCGCGGCTGCGCGGCCCGGGCTGGAGGCCCTCGCGCGTCGCCGCTGCTGCGATCGCGGAGGGCGCGTGGACGAACGTCCGGAAGCCGCACCGGCGGAAGCGGAGCCAGCCGTTGATCGCGACGAACCCGGCGCGGGTCAGCGCGCGCTCGCGCGGGTACGTGAGCAGGAGTGCGCCGCGCGCGCGTGCTGCGGCAGCGGTCACGAGCGCGTCCGCGTCGGGATAGCAGCAGACGACGCGGTGGAGGACGACGACGTCGTGCGGCGGGATCCCGTCCGCCTCTGCGACGAAGTCGGCGACGCGCCTCTCGACGCGGCCGGCCAGGCCCCGCTCCTCGAGAAGCGCCGCCGCCGCGTCCTCGTACCCCGCCGAGAGCTCGACGTTGGTGGCGCTCGCCGCGCCGGCGTCGAGCAGCGCGAGGGCGAGCGTCCCGATCCCGCCGCCGACCTCGAGGACGGTCGCGCCCTCGACGTCCCCCGCGAGCGCAACGAGGTCGCGCGCGGTGCGCGGCAGCCCCTTGCGCCGGTAGCGCCGCAGGTCGAGCCCCGCAATCCGCCTGTTGAAGAACCGCCGGTACTCCGACTGCGGCGGAGGCGTGCAGCACGGCGCGCTCACGAGGCCGAAGCCTACGCCGCTATCGTCGGGCGCGATGAGCAGCGAGTACATCTTCACGATGTACCGAGTCGACAAGTTCTACGGCCCGGAGCGGCAGGTGCTGGCGAACATCTCGCTCAGCTTCTTCCCCGGCGCGAAGATCGGCGTCCTCGGCCCGAACGGCGCCGGGAAGTCGACCGTCCTGCGCATCATGGCCGGCAAGGAGGAGCCGTCCTCCGGCGTCGCCGTGCTCGCGCCCGGCGCGACCGTCGGCCTGCTCGAGCAGGAGCCCGAGCTCGACCCCGCCAAGACCGTCCGCGAGAACGTCGAAGACGGTGTCCGCGCGCTCCGCGACCTGCTCGACCGCTTCAACGAGATATCCGCCAAGTTCGCCGAGCCGGACGCGGACTTCGACGCCCTCCTCGCAGAGCAGGCGAAGGTGCAGGACGCGATCGACCGCGCCGACGCGTGGCAGCTCGACGACCACCTCGACCACGCGATGGACGCGCTCCGCCTTCCCGACGGCGACCGCGACGTCACGCCCCTCTCCGGCGGCGAGCGCCGTCGCGTCGCGCTCTGCCGGCTGCTCCTCTCGGCGCCCGACCTGCTCCTCCTCGACGAGCCGACGAACCACCTCGACGCCGAGTCCGTCCTCTGGCTCGAGCGCTTCCTCGCGGACTACAAGGGCACCGTCGTCGCCGTCACGCACGACCGCTACTTCCTCGACAACGTCGCCGGTTGGATCCTCGAGCTCGACCGCGGCAAGGGCATCCCGTTCCAGGGCAACTACAGCTCGTGGCTGGAGCAGAAGCAGGCCCGGCTCGCGGTCGAGGAGAAGCAGGAGTCGGCCCGCCGGCGCACGCTGGAGCGCGAGCTGGAGTGGGTGCGCCAGAGCCCGCGCGCGCGCCACGCGAAGGCGAAGGCCCGCCTCGGCGCGTACGAGAAGCTGCTGGCCGAGGAGCAGGACGTGAAGCTCGACAAGGTCGAGATCCACATCCCGCCCGGCCCGCGCCTCGGCGACGTCGTCATCGACGCCGAGGCCGTGAAGAAGGGCTACGGCGATCGGCTGCTCGTCGACGACCTGACCTTCTCGCTGCCGCCCGCCGGGATCGTCGGCGTGATCGGCCCCAACGGCGCCGGCAAGACGACCCTCTTCCGGATGATCGCGGGCGAGGAGGAGCCGGACGGCGGCGCGCTGCGGATCGGCGACACCGTCCAGCTCGCCTATGTCGACCAGGCGCGCGCCGACCTCGACCCGGCGAGCACCGTGTGGAAGGAGATCAGCGGCGGCCAGGACACGATCGAGCTCGGCAAGCGCGAGATCAACTCGCGGCAGTACACGAGCTGGTTCAACTTCAAGGGCTCGGACCAGCAGAAGCGGGTCGGCGACCTCTCCGGCGGCGAGCGCAACCGCGTCCACCTCGCGAAGTTGCTCCGGTCCGGCGGCAACGTCCTCCTGCTCGACGAGCCGACGAACGACCTCGACGTCGACACGCTCCGCGCGCTCGAGGAGGCGCTGCTCGACTTCGCCGGCTGCGCCGTCGTGATCACGCACGACCGCTGGTTCCTCGACCGCGTCGCCACCCACATCCTCGCCTTCGAGGGCGACAGCCAGACGACGTGGTTCGAGGGCTCGTGGAACGACTACGTCGAGTGGGTCAAGGAAACGCGAGGCCCGGAGGCGCTCGAGCCGCACCGGATCAAGTACAAGCCGCTCGTCCGCAACTAGCAGGGTTTCCTCCCCCAAAGCCGTATTCTCTTCGGGCGGCATGGCTCAGACGGTCACCCCCTATCTCCTCTACGAGGACGGCGAAGCGGCGGGCGAGTTCCTCTGCCGCGCCTTCGGCTTCCGCGAGGTCGACCGGCAGGTGGGCAGCGCCGGCGGTCTCCATCTCGAGCTCGAGACCGATCTGGGCGGGCGGATCTACCTCGGGACGTCACCGCCGCCGTTCCGGAACCCGGCCACGGTCGGCCGCACGACGTTGACGTACGTCCTCGTCTTCGACGTCGACGAGCACTACGAGCGCGCGCGGCGCGAGGGCGCGCACGTGTTCGAGGAGCTCATCGACCTGCCGTTCGGGCACCGGCGCTACAGCTGCGCCGACCCTGAAGGGCATCATTGGTCGTTCGCGACCGACAAGAACCGCTGACCCTTCCGAGGGTGGTGGCGCGGGCCGCGCCGTGCTTATCTGCGGACGATGCGCCGGATCGCCCTGGCCGCAACTCTCGTTCTCGCCGCGCTCGCGGCCGGCCGCGCCGGCGCCGCGGGGCAGCCGCTCGCGTACTCGGACACGCTCGGCAGCGCCTACCTCGCCACGACTGCCGCCGGGACCGCGACGACGCTCTTCGCCGCGACCGGCGCCGACTCGCTCGCGACACTCTCGCTCTCGCCGGACGGGACGCAGGTGCTCGTCCTCGACGACCACGGCGGCACGCAGCAGCTCGCGCTCGTCCCGGCTGCCGGCGGCTCGCCGACCGCGATCCCCGGGACGACCGGCGCTTCGGACGGAAGCTTCACGCCAGACGGGAAGGCGGTCGTCTTCTCGGTCGCGGCGGGCGACTCCGACACGCTCACGGGCGGCGTCTTCACCGTCCCGGTCGGTGGCGGCACGCCGACGCAGCTCGTCACGACGCCGGACGGCGCGACCGACCAGCTCGCGGTCGTCTCACCCGACGGGAAGAAGGTCGCGTTCGCGCGCGAGGCCACCGACTCGAACGGGAACGACGTCATCTCGCTCGAGCTCGCGTCCCTGAGCGGCGGCAACCCGACCGTCCTCGCGACCGGGCTGCTCGGCCGAATCGTCGGCGGCGGGCGGATCTCGTTCTCGCCCGACGGGAAGACGCTCGCCTACGCGGGCGACTTCTCGACGCCGGGCGTCTTCACGGTGCCGACCGCGGGCGGGACGGCGACGCGGCGCACGCAGGACTTCGACAGCTGGCCGGTCTTCGCGTCCGACGGGACGATCCTCTTCGCGCGCGACGCGTCGAGCGACAACGCCGACGACAACGCGGCGACGCCGGCGGCGCCGGTCGACTCCGACGTCTCGGAGCTCTGGAGCATGCACGGGGACGGCTCCGGCGCGGCCGTCGTCGCGGAGGGCGACTACGAGTTCCTCGCGCTGCGGCCGTACCAGGTCGCCGCCTCGGGCGGCGGAGGCGGGTCGTCCGGCGGCGGCGGGTCGTCCGGTGGAGGCGGCGGCTCGTCCTCCGGCGGAGGCGGGAGCAGCGGCGGGTCGTCGGGCGGGAGCGGCGGCGGCTCGTCCTCCTCGGGCGGCAGCGGAAGCGGCGGCAGCGGAAGCGGCGGCTCGTCCTCGTCCGGCGGCAGCAGCAGCGGCGGCAGCGGAGGAAGCGGCGGCTCGACTCCGCCGGCGACGACCCCGGCGGCCGCGACCGCGATCAAGGTCGCGGTGAAGGGCACGCGGTACACGGTCACCTGGCACGGCACCGCGACGACCTGGCACGTCGTCCTCACCGTCGGCGGCAAGACCGCCGCGCGCACGGTCGCCGGTGCGGCCCACAGCACCGTCTTCGTCGTCCGGGCCGCGAGCGGCAAGCCGCGCGCGACCGTGACCGCCGGCTAGGGCAGCCGCGGCGCCCAGAGCGCCGAGAGCACGCCCGCCGCGACCAGCAGGACGGCCGCGAGCGCGAGCCCGTCCGCCGTCACCTCCGTCCGCTCGCGAGTCCGGCCGAGGCTCGAGCCGAGCTGCGAGTAGGCGGACTGGACGTCACCCGCCGTCTTGGCGCGAAAGAAGCGGCCCCCGGTGACCTGCGCGATCGCCCGCAGCGTCCTCGGGTCGGGCGCGAGGCCACGCGCGAAGCCGAAGCTCGGCAGGCTGCCCCCGTAGAGGCCGTTCCCGGCGAGCGTCGTGTTGCCGGTCGTCCCGAGCGCGATCGTGTACACCGGGAAGCCGGCGCGCTTGGCGAGGTCGGCGCCCTGCAGCGGCTGGAGGGCGCCGCGGTTCTGGTGGCCGTCGGAGAGGAAGACGATCGAGACGAGCGGCTGCTTCCTCGGGCCGACTGCGGCGAGCGAGCGCTCCCCCTCGACCTCGCGGCCGAGCTTCACCGCGGTCGCCAGCGCGTCGCCGATCGCGGTGCCGCCGTAGCCGTTGAAGAACTCGGCGTCGTCCACCGCCTGGCCGACGAGCGCGTGGTTCGTGGTCGGCGGGGTCGCCACCTCCGCGTCGGCGGCGAAGAGGATCAGCGCGACCTTGAGGCGGCTCGGCAGCCGGTCGAGCAGGACGTGGATCGCGTGCTGCGCCGCGCCGAGCCGGGTCGGCTTGACGTCCTGCGCCTGCATCGACCCGGAGACGTCGAGCACGAGGATCACCGTCGCGCGGTCGTTCGCGACCGACCGCGTCATGTGCGGCCGCGCGAGCGCGACGCAGAGCACGGCGACGGCGAGGAGGAACAGCGCCCCGGGGACGATCCGCCGCCACGGCCTCCCGCCGGCGACGGTCGCCAGCACGTCGACGTTCGTGTACCGGATCGCGTATCGCATCCGCCGCCGCTCGAGAAGCCACGCGAGGGCCGCCGCGAGCGGGAGCACGAGCAGCGTCAGGAGGAGCAGCGGCTGCCCGAAGCTCATCCGCCGCCCGCGCAGACGAGGTCGAGCTGGACGACCGCGCGCGCCTCGACGGCGAACGGGCCGGCGCGCGCGACCACCCTGACGCTGCCGCCGTGGAGGGCACGCGTGACGTGGACGTCGGCGGCGGCGGTCGCGGCGGGCGGGGCCGGGCTGTAGAAGGCGATCGCGTGACTGGCCGAAACGAGGTGCTCGCCGGTGCCGCACGAGGCGGCGAAGCGGATGGTGCCGGCGCGCAGCGGGACCTCGGTCACGCGCCGGACGGTCGGGCGGCCGGGCGCGTAGACGGTCGGCACGCGCTGGCCTCCTCCGGACGTCGGGATGCAGCCGAGGTGCGGCCGGAAGGTTGCGGCCGGGTCGTGCCCGGCAGCGAGCCGCGCGAGGAAGACGGCGGCGTGCGAGGTGCTGACCCCCGGGTTGACCGGGCTGCCGAGGGTGGCGCGGAAGACGACGTCGATCGCGCGGTTCGTCAGCTCGGCGTCGAGCCCCGCGACGATCGTCCCGCGCGGGCAGGCGAGCTGGTACTGCGTCTCCTCCGGCCCGTTCGCGAGCACCCAGGGCCCCGCGACCGGGATGCAGACCTTCAGCGCCCGGCACTCGTTCGTCGCGCCCGCAGGAGCAGCGGATGCGAGCGCGGCTGCCGCGCAGGTAGCGAGGAGCGCCCACCTCACGGGACGAGCCTCCGGAACCAGAACGCCGAGAGCCCGGCGCCGGCGAGCAGGAGCACGCCCGCGCCCGCGCCGAAGACGTCGGCGACCTGGCGGTCCTCGGTGGTGTGGCCGAGCCGCGTGGCGAGGTTGCGGTAGACGCCGGCGAGAGCCGCCGCCGTCGGGGCGCGGTAGAACGTCCCGCCGCTCGCCTTCGCGATCAGCTGCAGCGTCCCCGGGCTCGCCGGGACGCGGACCTGCTCCGTATAGCCGCCGGTGAGCGGCGCGGTGACGACGCCGCCGTCGGTGCCGACGACGACGGTCGAGATCGGGACGCCGAGCTGCCGTGCCTTCCGGGCCGCGCTCAGCGGCGAGATCCTTCCACCGCTCGGCGCGCCGTCGGAGATGACGAGCGCGGCCGACGGGAGCACCGTCCCGTCGATCCGCCGCTGCCGGTGACCCAGCTGCGCCGCGAGCACGATCGCGTCGCCGATCGCCGTCCCATCGCCGGAGTGGAGGTCGGCGATCCCCTGGCGAACGAGCCCGCGGTCGCGCGTCGGCGGCACGGCGAGGTAGGCGTGGCTGCCGAAGTCGACGAGCGCGACGTCATAGGTGCTCGGGATCTCGTCGAGGAAGCGATCCGCCTCGTCGAGCGCCGCGAGCAAGCGGGTCGGCTTGACGTCGGTCGCGTTCATCGAGCGCGACACGTCCACGGCCAGGACGACGACGCCCTCGTGGCGCGGCACCGTCAGCCGCGCGTGCGGCTTCGCCGCGCCGACGACGAGCGCCGTCAGCCCGAGCAGGAGCAGAGCCACCGGCACGAGCCTCCGCCGCCCCGGCGCTCGGTCGACGAGGTTCGGGACGAGACCGAGGCTGGCGAAGCGGGCGGCACCGGCGCGGCGGCGGCGCTCGTTCCAGACCCAGAACGCCACGAGCAGCGGCACGACGACGAGCGCGACG
>JAFAIV010000364.1 GCA_019236545.1 Actinomycetota bacterium
CCGAGCGCGATCGCGATGACGAACGCGCTCGCCGAGACCGCCAGCGTGACGAGCAGACCGCCCGCCAGCGCGCCGGCGTTGTCGACGAGCACGTCCCAGTGCATCGCGCTACTTTGCGGTTTGCGACGCGAACCGCTCGGCGGCGGCCTGCGCGCTCATCCCGTACCAGCTCTTGAAATCGGCGGCCGCGGGACGGCCGAGATCCTTTTGGCTGATCCGGCTCCACTCGCCGTCGCGGCCGATCTGCGCGAGCGCGGCGTCGACCGCGCGCACGAGCGTCGTGTTACCCTTGGCGATCCCGATCCCGTACGGCTCGAACGTGAACGTCCCGCCCGTGAGCTGCGTCTGGTCTTTTGCCTGCTGCTCGAACCCGATGAGGATCCCTTCGTCGGTCGTCATCGCGTCGACGCGGCCGCCCAGCAGCGCCTGGAAGCACTCCGGGTAGGTCTCGAACGTCTGCACGTTGGCGCTCGGCACGAGGCGCCGGATCGTTTGTTCCGGCGTCGAGCCGGTGACCGAGCAGACCGCTTTGCCGCCCAGGTCGCGATACGACTTGACCGGCGAGCCTTTCTTCACCAGCAGCGACTGTCCCGAACGATAGTAGACGCTCGAGAAGTCGATCTCTTTGAGGCGCGCCGGCGTTATCGTCGCGGTCGCGACGAACATGTCGACGTCGCCGCCTTCGACCAGCGGAATGCGGTTCTGCGAAGTGACTTGGACGAACTCGACCTTCTTTGGGTCGCCCAGAAGCCGCCCGGCGATCGCGCGCGCGACGTCGACGTCGAAGCCTTCGACCTGGTTCGTGCGCGGATTGAGCGCGCCGAAGGGCGGCGCGTCGTATTTCACGCCGACGCGCAGCGTGCCGCGCGCTTTGATCTGATCGAGCGTCGCAGGGCCGGCGGCACGCGCGTGCACGGGCGCCAAGGCCGGCCCGAGGATAGCGGCAAGGACGGCGCACAGAACGCCGCGGCGTGTAACGTGCATGGGAAATCGCTCCTAGTGGCTGAGGATCTTGGAGAGAAACGAGCGGGCACGCTCGCTTCGCGGTGCGGCAAAGAATGCCCCGGGCGCGGCGTCCTCCACGATCCGGCCGTCATCCATGAAGACGATGCGGTCGCCGACCTCGCGGGCGAAGCCCATCTCGTGCGTGACGACGACCATCGTGATCCCCGTGTGCGCGAGCCCCTTCATGACGTCGAGCACCTCGCCGATCATCTCGGGGTCGAGCGCGCTGGTCGGCTCGTCGAAGAGCAGGATGTCGGGCTCCATCGCGAGCGCGCGCGCGATCGCGACGCGCTGCTGCTGTCCGCCGGAGAGCTGCGACGGGTAGTTGTCGACCTTGTCCGCGAGCCCGACCCGCTCGAGCAGGTCCGTCGCCGCCCGCACCGCCGTCTCGCGCGGCAGCTTCTTCACGCGGATCGGCGCCTCCACGACGTTCTCGAGCGCGGTCATGTGGCCGAAGAGGTTGAAGCGCTGGAAGACCATCCCGATCTCCGTCCGCTTCCGCGCGACCTCGTTGTCGCGGAGCTCGTAGAGCTTGTCGCCCGACTGCCGATAGCCGACGAGCTCGCCGTCGACCCAGAGCCGGCCAGCGTTGATCTTCTCCAGGTGGTTGATGCAGCGGATGAACGTCGTCTTGCCGGAGCCGGACGGGCCGAGGATGCACATGACCTGGCCCGGGTCGACCTCGAGCGACACGCCTTTCAGCACCTCGAGCCGCCCGAAGCTCTTGTGCACCGCCTCCGCTTTCACCATGGCCGTCATCGCAGGAACGGAAGCCAGGTCTGGAAGACGGACTGCCGCGCCGTGCGCGACCCGCGCGCGAAGTGGCGCTCGAGGTAGTACTGCCCGATCGAGAGGACGGTCGTGAAGATCAGGTACCAGATGCTGACCACGATCAGCAGCTGGATCGTCTGGTACGTCCTCGCGTAGATGATCTGGCCCGCGTAGAGCAGCTCGGTCACCGCGATCACGCTGACGAGCGACGAGGTCTTGAGCATCGAGATCGTCTCGTTGCCGGTCGGCGGGATGATCACGCGCATCGCCTGCGGCAGGACGATCCGCCGCATCGTCAGCAGCCGCGTCATCCCGAGCGCCTGCGCAGCCTCGGTCTGGCCCTCGTCCACGGAGATGATCCCGGCGCGGACGATCTCGGACATGTAGGCGCCCTCGTTCAGGCCGAGCGCGAGCATGCCGGCGACGAAGGGCGTGATGATCGAGTTGAGGTTGACGTGCGCGAACTGCGGCCCGAACGGGATCCCGATCGCGATCGTCGGATAGAGCGCGCCGATGAAGTTCCAGAAGAGGATCTGGACGAGCACGGGGGTGCCGCGGAAGAACCAGATGTAGACCCAGCTGATCCCGCTGACGAGCGGGTTCGGCGACAGCCGCATCACCGCGAGCAGGACGCCGAGCGCGATGCCGATCGCCATCGCCGCCGCCGTGAGCTCGAGCGTCACGAAGAGCCCGTGGACGATCGTGTGCTCCGTGAAGTAGTGGCCGACGACCGACCACCCGAAGCGCTTGTTCGTCGCCATCGACCCGATGACGGCGACGGCGAGGAAGGCGACGACCAGGCCCGCCACCCATCGTCCCGGGTGGCGGACCGGGATCGCCTTGATCTCGTCGGGCGGGACCGCCGAAGCGGCCCCGCCCTGCATCAGGTCAGCTGAGTGCGCCGTTGATCGTGGGGTTGGAGAGGGCGCCGTCCTGGACGCCCCACTTGGCCAGGATCTTCTTGTACGTCCCGTTCTTGATCAGTTCCTTCAGCGCGTCCTGGATCGGCTTCGCCATGCCGTTGCCCTTCGGGATCGCGATCCCGTACGGCGCGGTGCCGTAGGACTTGCCGACGAGCTTGAACTGGCCGTTCGACTGCTTGACGATGTAGGCCGCGACCGGCGAGTCGGCCATGCCGAGCTGCGCGCGGCCCGACGCGATCGCCAGGTTCGCCGCGTTCTGGTCGGGGAACGCCGAGACGGTCACGGCGCCCTTGCCGGCCTTCTTGCACTTCCCGCCCTGCGCGGTGGCGTCGGTCTGCTCGGTCGTGCCGTTCTCCACCGAGACGGTCTTGCCGCAGAGGTCGGCGAGGCCGTTGACGGTCGTCCCGCCCGAGGCCTTCGTGTAGAAGGACGTGCCCGCCGAGAAGTACGTCACGAAGTCGACGACCTTCTGGCGCGCCTTCGTGTCCGTGAAGGACGACATGCCGAGGTCGTACTTGCCGGACTTGAGGCCCGGGATGATCGTGTCGAAGGTCGCGTTGACGACCTTGAAGTTCAGGCCGAGGACGCCGCCGATCGCCTGCGCGAGATCGGCGTCGACGCCGACGACGGCGCCGCCCTTGATGAACTCCATCGGCGCGTACGTCGCGTCGGACGCGACGGTGACGGTGCCCTTCGACGCGATGCTCGACGGCACCTCTGCGGCGAGCTTGGGATCCTTCCGCACCGACGCGCCGGCGCCTCCGGCGGCGACCAGCGAGAGCGCGACGGCGACGACGAGCGCCACCCCCGCGAGACGGCGAGACATTCGATTACCTCCTGTTCACGACCGGTGAGCCTGCCAATCGTACGGAGTACGACGCCGAGTCGTGGCTCTAGTTGGCGCTCCGGCCGAGCAGGGCGCGCGCGGTCTCCGCGGCCCGCTCGTCTTTCTCGCTGAACAGGCGCTCGGCGAGGAAGCCGAGGACGTCGCGGATCGAGACCATCCCGACGAGGTTGCCGTCCTGGACGACGGGCAGGTGCCGCAGCTTCCGCTGGCCCATCAGCGCCGCCGCCTCGAGGATGCCGTCGTCCGCGCCGATCGTGATCGGGTTGCGCGTCATCGCGCTGGCGAGCGGGACGCGCTCGAAGTCGGAGGCCGCCGCGGCGAGCTTCAGCACGTCGCGCTCCGTGAAGATCCCGACGAGGCTCGCGTCCTCGACGACCGCGACCGAGCCCACGCCGGCGTCGACCATCCGGCGGATCGCGTCCGCCACCGTTTCGTCCGGGCGCGCCGTGACGAGCGAGGTCTGCATGACGAAGCCGATCTGCATGTGAGGTTCGGCACGATATTCCACGGGACACCGGACCGCAACATCGTCAGCTACAGTTAACCCAGTTAACGATAACCGGGTTAACCACTTGACGAAGACAGCGCAGACGACAAAGGCGATGGAGGTGGCGGACGGGCTCCGCCCCACGCTGCTCCGGATCTCCCGCGAGCTCCGCCGCGAGAACATCGCGGGCGTCTCGCCTGCCCAGGTCGGGCTGCTCGTCTCGATCAAGTACGCGCCCGGGATCACGGCCGCCGAGCTGGCCGCGGGCGAGCGCGTGTCCGCCGCGGCGATGTCGAAGCGGCTTTCGCGCCTCGAGCGCGACGGGCTCGTGGCGCGCGAGCAGACCGACCCCGACCGCCGCCGCGTCGGGCTGACGCTGACGGACGAGGGCCAGCGCGTCCTCCGCCGCGTCCGCTCGCGCCGAACCGCCTGGCTGGCGACGCGGCTCTCCGAGCTCGACGCGGACGACCTCGACGCGATCTCGGCGGCGCTCGAGCCGCTCGCGCGGCTGCTGCACGAGGGCGAGGGCCGCGGATGACCGCCGTCGCCCACCGCACGTTCGCGGCCTTCAAGTACCACAACTACCGCCTCTTCTTCGGCGGCCAGCTGACGTCGCAGATCGGCTCGTGGATGCAGCGGATCGCGCTCGGCTGGTTCGTCTACCAGATCACGCACTCGCCGTTCGC
>JAFAIV010000072.1 GCA_019236545.1 Actinomycetota bacterium
GAGGACGCAGTACATGTAGACCGCCTCGCAGCAGGCGGCGAGGACGCGGGCGGCGTGGTACTCGATCCCGACAGCGGCGAGCCCGTCGGAGACGCCGAGGACGAACGCGAGGTAGTTGACTGCGACGGCGACCGCGTAGACGGCGAGCTGCCGTCCGACCGGCGCGGGCGAGCGGAAGTTGAAACGGCGGTTCAGCGCGAAGCTCAGGCCGAAGGCGGTCAGGTACGCGAGGGTGAACGCGGCGGGCAGCGGCCAGCCGAGCCCGCTGCGGAGCGCGGTCAGGAGCGAGAGGTCGAGCGCGAACGTCAGCCCGTTCAGGAGCAGGTAGCCGAGGAAGGTCGGCGCGACGACGCGGTCGAGGCCGAACGGCAGCCGCGCCACGATCGCGGCCATGGCGCCGATGAACGTGGAGTCGCTCAGGCAGGAAGGCCGAGCTCGGAGGCGATCGGCTTCAGGGCCTCGACGACCGTGGCGATGTGGTCGTCGAGCTCGACGCCGAGCTCCTCGGCGCCCTTGTAGACGTCCTCGCGGTGCACGCCCGCGGCGAACGACGGCTGCTTGAGCTTCTTCCGCACCGATTTCGGCTCGAGCCCGTCGAGGCCGGTCGGGCGCACGAGCGCGCAGGCGTGGACGAAGCCGGAGAGCTCGTCGCAGGCGAACAGCGCCTTCTTCAGGGGCGTGTCGCGCGGCAGCCCGAGGTGCTCGGCGTGGGAGAGGACCGTCTCGACGACCTCTTCCGGATAGCCCTCCTCGCGGAGGATCGGCGCCCCGTCCTGCGGGTGCTTGTCGAGCGTCGGGTGCATCTCGTAGTCGAAGTCGTGGAGCAGCGCGGCGACGCGCCAGAGCTCCTCGTCGCCGCCGAGCTTGCGGGCGTACGCGGCGGTGGAGGCCTCGACGGCGAGGGCGTGACGAAGCAGCGACTCGCTCTTCGTGTACTTCGTCAGAGTGTCCCAGGCCTGTTGCCGAGTCGGCTCCATCGCGGGGCTACGATACCGGCCCAATGGTCGCCCGCACCGCCCCCGAGGCCTTCGTGATCGAAGGCGGGAAGCCGCTCAACGGGCGCATCCGCACCGCCGGGAACAAGAACGCGGCGCTGCCGCTCCTGGCGGCGACGCTCCTCGCCGACGAGCCCGTGACGCTGACGAACGTGCCGCGGATCCGGGACGTCGAGACGATGATCGATCTCATCGCCGGCCTCGGCGCGAGCGCAGAGTGGACCGGCCAGAACGAGGTCCGCGTGGACGCCGAGGGGCTGTCCTCGCACGAGATCGACGCGGCGCTCGCCGAGAGGATCCGCGCGTCGTTCCTGCTCGCCGGCCCGCTCCTCGCGCGGCTCGGCCGCGCCTCGGTGCCGCCGCCCGGCGGCGACGTGATCGGCCGCCGCCGCCTCGACCCGCACCTGCACGCGCTCGAGCGGCTCGGGGCGACGATCGAGGTCGGCAGCCGCTACGAGATGCGCGCCGACGGCCTGCAGGCGCAGCCGATCTTCCTCGACGAGGCGAGCGTCATGGCGACCGAGAACACGATCATGGCCGCCGCGCTCACTCCGGGGCAGACGACGATCGGCAACGCCGCCTGCGAGCCGCACGTCCAGGATCTCTGCCGCTTCCTCGTCTCGCTCGGCGCGGAGATCGAGGGAGTCGGCTCGAACCTGCTCACGATCCGCGGTGTCGAGCGGCTGCGCGGCGGCGAGTGGCCGATCTGCCCCGAGCACATCGAGGTCGGCAGCTTCATCGGCCTCGCCGCGGTCACGAACAGCGACCTGACGATCGAGGGCGTCGACCCGCGCGACCTCACCTCGATCCTCCTCAACTTCGCGCGGCTCGGCATCCACGTCGAGCTCGGCGACGACTGGCTGCGGGTGCCGCCGAACCAGGAGCTCGTGATCCAGAACGACCTCGGCGACCAGATCCCGAAGATCGAGGACGGCCCGTGGCCGGCGTTCCCGGCCGACCTGACGTCGATCGTCGTCGCGGTCGCGACGCAGGCGTGGGGGACGCTGCTCGTCTTCGAGAAGATGTTCGAGAACCGCCTGTTCTTCGTGGACAAGCTCGTCTCGATGGGCGCGAAGATCATCGTCTGCGACCCGCACCGGGTCGTCATCACCGGCCCGTCGCGCCTGTTCGGGCAGCGGCTGACGAGCCCGGACATCCGCGCCGGCATGGCGATGCTGATCGCTGCGCTGTGCGCCGAGGGGCGCTCGACGATCGGGAACGTCGGCGAGATCGACCGCGGCTACGAGCGGATCGACGAGCGCCTGCGCGCGCTCGGCGCCGAGATCGAGCGCGTGGATGCCTGACGCCGCCGCAGGCGTCCGGATCAACGTCTACGGCGAGGGCGAGGCGACCGTCGAGACGGGCCTGCCGGTCCTGAACCGGCTGCTCGTGCGGCTCGCGGAGGTGGCCCGGTTCGACCTCGCGCTCGAGATCGAGCCGGGCGACGCCGAGGCCGAGGTGGACGCGGCCGCGCGCGCCCTCGGGGACGCGCTCGCAGGCCCGCTGCGCGCGCCCGGCGCGCGGGGC